>NHJI01000060.1 GCA_002169685.1 Rickettsiales bacterium TMED211
ACACAGACAAAAATCCCGAGCGACCTGAAAGAAATCAGGGAGCACCGTCCATATGACAAGCATGGGAAACAACACAGCAGCCATTTATCTGCGAAAGTCAACTGAGAAAAATTTTCCACCGCGTTTCTCAATTCGACAGCCAGACAAAAGAGTTTCCAGTTCCATCATGCGATCCCCCTCTGGAAATGCCTCTAGGAGATCCGCAACAGATGATCGTCCCTCGTCGCTCCCCATAACCGCTTCCATAGCACTCTCCAGGCGGTTGAGCATCCAGATCTGGTAGGGGACAACCATGCGCTCAGAGTCGACATCTCCGATTTTGAACGAAACGGTGAGCGCTCCCCCGTTCGTCTGATGTTCCAAGAAACCCGGAGAAGCAAAGAAAGTCTTGTTGGGTAATTCCCCACCAACCTGGTGATCTTCACCTGCAATGAACGCCTCAAGCTTTTCGATTGAAGCCAATAAGAACGGCCACATCTCGTCGAAAAATACTTCTAAGACACCTATTAAAGTTTCAGGGACCTCATCATCAGCTAGCCATTCTCCGCCATCAGAGTTAGCGACTCGCCCCACAAGCTGGCCTTGCTCATCTAAGGAGTACAACTTCTGGTTATAAGTCCGGGCGTTGAGTGAACCTTCTCCATTCGCTCGTTCCACCCATTCAGCCACAAGGGGATATTCGGAGCGCAACATGAAACCCGTCACTGCATCTCGGTAGATGTGAGCGTAGAGAGGGCCCAATAGAGCAAAGTCACCCATACTCGGCCGACCACCTAGGAGATAATCATGAAGCTCGAAATGGGCCTCGAGACGTTCCAAAATTCGGTAAAGGCTCGCTTCCCAAGCCTGCTCCGTTTCCTCGTTGCATCCGAGATGCACAAGTCCGGCATAGGTGCCCTTGGGGTCAGATCGTGAAGTTGAAATCCCGAACCTCTCCTCAAAGAGCATCGCGCCACTTTTTCTTCGTTCTGCGCCATCGCCGTCAGGCGACAGCACTGCGCCAAATTGATGCTCATTGAACTTCCGGTGGTTGGGCTGCCGGCCATCTTCGCTGTAGTACCAGCGAGTCCAAAAGCCTGGAACCACTAACCATTCATCAGCCAGAAGCTCAATCAAATAAGAAACAAGACGTTGTTTAGGCCGGTCGACATCGGGAATCACTGGAACATCAGGGTGAGCGGCCTCGCACACGTCAAGTATCTCGCTTGTGTCTTGAATGAGATCACCTCCAGGGGTCTGGAGCTGCGGGACCAAATTGCTTCCAGTTGCCGGTATCAGGAGGCCATTGATTAATTCCGGCGTGGCAAGAATGTCTTCGAACCCCGGCCCGAGAGCCCCGCAACGTTCCTTGTAACGCAAATAAGCGCGAGCCTTAGCTGAAAAGTAGCTGTGCTCCCAAGAAAACAATCGGTACATTGCACCACAATAACCACAGAGAGCACCCGCTACGTCTTCCAACTGTGGTGGAGCTTCGCGGAATGCTGAAAACTAGGGCTCTACGGAAACATGCTTGCTAAGCCTCATCGAGGCGAGCGATCATGGACCCCAGTTGGAGCCGTCACATTTGTCGGGGTGGGCGCTACAGGACTCGAACCTGTGACCCCCTCCTTGTAACATCAGGGTTACAACGACGATTTGTCTTAATCGAGTGGCCTTTGACCAAACCTAGTGTGTCATGTCGATGCGATGGTGAAAGCTACAGCGAAATGCCTTCCCGAAAGCCAATCTTTGACCCTACGACATGCTCTAACAGAGAAAGGCGCTCGCGCGCGCTGTATAAATCGATAGACGCATCTTTGCCCTTGCGAATTTGAACGGTTATCTGCAGTTTCTTTTTTCCCGATACCGAAACGGCTTTGACTAGTTGACTGTTGGATCGATCTAGACCAATCGCTACTCGAAGCATTGCTGCCATCCATGTCACTTTGAGTTGTTCATCCTCGTTGAGCGAAGCAAAATCTGGATGTCTAGCTTTAGGGCCGCTTTTCCGGTGGTAGCGAGCCACCTGAGCGACCATTTCGATCTCGTTTTCGGTGAACCCGAGTAGCCGATCAGAGTTTCTTATTAAGTAGTAAGAGTGTCGGTGGTGGGCGCTATGCGAGATAAATGTTCCCACATTGTGCAAAATTCCAGCAGCTTCGAACAACTCTCTCTCTGGCGCTCCAAGATGGTGCACTTCCGCTAGGCCGTCGAAAAGCTGAAGTGCTAGGTCGGTGACATGGAGGACGTGGTCAAGGTCTTTGCAGTACTCGCCAGCAACTGTCATAACACTAGACCGGCGGAGTTGGCTTAGTCGACGAAGTGGGTCTGCGGAATGATCGCTTGTTCGTCGAATTTGTTCCAGGAGGATGCCTTCACGCAACGCGAATTCTGATACTTCCAACGTTTTGATGCGGAGCCGCTGCATGATGACGTCCAGTAAAATTCCACCGGCAACGATGATGTCAGAGCGCCGCTCATCTAACTCGGGCAACCTTGATCTCTCCTCAGGGGTTTCCATTGCCCCTAATGACGTGACGAGGGTCGTGAGGTCAGACTGGTGCAGCGACAGCGACCCCGTCGTGTAGGCGCGGTTACCGTTCAAGGCATTAGAGACTTTGGCTAACGTGCGTATCGTCCCTGAGGATCCTGCGGCGACTTCAAAACCGACTTCAGTTATCTCATCCCTTAAGGGTCCCAGAAAAGATTCGATATGGGACCGGCAGTCGTCTACGGAGCTTCTGGTTGAAACTCCGTTGGGGAAAAAATGGTCGCTTAGACGGATAGCTCCTATTTTTAGGCTTCTCAAAAGGAGCGGTTCGACCTCTTTGGCTACGACGAATTCCGTTGACCCTCCACCTATGTCGACCACTAAGTGCTGGCGAGAGAAAAAATCAAGGGCTTGAAGGACTCCTAGGTGAATCAATCGAGCCTCTTCAGTGCCCGAGACAACATCTATTCTGAGGCCAGCTTCTTGCTCTGCTCTGGCGATAAAGCCTTTCCCGTTCTCGGCCTCCCGAATTGCGCTCGTCGCAATCGTAGTGACTTTCGAGGCGCCAGAATCATGGGCTAGGCGTTTGAGGCGTTGCAGCGCCTGTATCCCTCGATCCATAGCATTTTCGCTTAGTTCGTTCATGTCCGAGGCTCCGGACCCAAGACGGACGTTTTCTCTTTCGCGGGTCAAAATTGTAAAGCTGCCGTTTGGCGCCGCTTCAGCTACTACAAGGTGAAATGAATTTGTGCCCGCATCAATGGCAGCGAAAATAGTCACAGGGTTAAGTTAGGCGTGCATTTCGAGTCTTGGGTGTATCCCTAGTAGCGGTCAATAAGGTTTTCTTGTCCTGTAAACCGGATCCAGCTACTTATGCTTTATTCATCAGCTTTTGGTGGATATCGAAGCCATGACGATACGTCCATCCCCCGTTGGGTTCGAGAAACCAAGCAGCTGATGTGTCAGAAAGGTATTCGTTGATGAGACTTTCAATTTGTTTACGTAGTTTCGGAGATTTCACTGGCACTAGCGTCTCGACCCTCGCATCTAGATTTCGCGCCATGACATCTGCAGACCCTATAAGCCAAACGGTATCNCCTCGTTTTCGNCCAAATCTATACACCCGGCTGTGTTCAAGGAATCTGCCAANATAGCTGCGGACCGTGATGTTGTCGCTCAAGCCCTCTACGCCCGGCAACAAGCAGCAAANTCCGCGCACTATGAGATCNATCTCGCAACCTTGCTGTGAAGCGCGGTAAAGCTCAGTGATTATTTCGGGGTCTTGGAGCGAGTTGACCTTAATTACGATGCGACCCTCGCTTGTTGATTGGGTTTGAATTAGCTCAAGCAAACTCGGCCTTACTCCGTTAGGGGCGACTATCAGGTTTTGAAATTCTTGTTGCTCGGAGAAAGCAGTTAAAGAGTTGAACAACGAGGCAACTTCGTTAGTGATATTCGGGTCACTTGTAAAGAGACCTAGATCCTCAAAAGTTGATGCAGTATCGGAGTTGTAGTTCCCGGTTCCGATATGAACGTATTGTCGTATTTCGTTGTCCTCTTGCCGAACTATAAGAGCGTTTTTGTTGTGAGTCTTTAGGCCGAGAACGCCGTAAACCACATGGATACCTTCTTTTTCCATAAGGCGCGCCCATTCGATATTGGCTTGTTCGTCAAACCGGGCTTTAAGCTCAACGACCACTACTACTTGAATACCTCGCTTGGTCGCGCTTATCAGGGCATCTACTAGTTTGCTTTCTTCTGCAGCCCGATACAGGGTTATCTTTATTGCGAGGACCTGCTTGTCCTTTGCAGCTTCAGCAATCAATTTTCCTACGCTCTCGTCAAAAGAGTCGTAAGGGTGTTGCACTAAGACATCCGCTTNTTTGAGGGTCTTGAAAACACGGCTCTCTGTAAATCGGATTGAGGGTGTCTTGGGTCTGGTTCCAAACCTCTTCTTCAGAGAAGGACCTTTGCGCCTCTCGCCGTTGAAAATTCGCTGTCTGGCGCGGTGAGGAGGATATTTCAAGTCGGGCCGGTCAATCTCGTAAAGCGATAGCAGGCCATTTAGGTCTAGTGGTGAATCCAGTTTGAATACGTCATCGCTCTCAATTCCGAGTTGCGATGTGAGAAAAGCCAGCATTTCAAGGCTCATTGAAGCACTAACCTCTAAGCGGACTGGCTCACCAAATCGTCTTTGCTGAAGCTCGAATTCGACTAGAGCGAGGAGGTCGTCCGCGTCTTCTTCGTTGAAATCTAGATCTGCATCACGCGTCAATCGAAAGGCGTTGAACTCGAGGACCGTTAGGCCNGGAAAAAGAACGTGAAAANTATCAGCAACGAGATTCTCTAAAGCGACGTACCTCCCGGTGGTGGATACCTCAATAAAGCGAGGCAAGTTGGAAGGTATTTTGACCCGAGCGAAAGTTCGCTCTCCGTCAGACCTTTGGAGCCAGAGGCCCAGGCTAAAAGCAAGATCAGATATGTAAGGGAAAGGGTGAGTNGGATCTACCGANAGTGGTGTGAGAACGGGCAAAATCTTGCTAATGAACTGCTCGTTCAGCAGTTTCTTCTCTGACCGAGTTAAGTCATCGATATCGAGTATGTGGATCCCCGCAGAGGCGAGAGAAGGCATCAAAGAGCTGCTATAAATTCGTCCGATTTCTTTGTAATGGGCTTTTGTTTCCCCTCGAACAAGAGCCAGCTGTTCTGATGGAGTTAAGCCGTCGTCAGAAAGTCGTGTTGNGGTGTTAGCGATTTTTGTGTGAAGCCCTGCTACCCGAACGCGAAAGAATTCGTCCATATTGCTTGAGTGAATCGCAAGAAACTTAGCTCTTTCCAATAGCGGAAGGTTTTCATCATCGGCGAGAGTCAGAACTCTTCTGTTGAAATCCAACCATGAAAGCTCTCGATTAATTAGAGACGAAGGACCGACTTGAGGCTGCATGGCAACATGTCACGTTACCGACCGAATCCACCAAAGCACTAACTTTGGTTTTCGCTGAGTTAACGTTTGGGTAAACATATGCAATTTTCAGTGACATGAAATATTCCAGAAATAATAGCCGATCAAGCCAAGGATAGAGGGTCACCGGTCTACGATTACCTCATAGGTCTGCGCCTCAACGGGGTTAATGACCTAGCATTATCAATACGAGAAATAGATGGAGCCTTGAATACAAGGGCTTTGCGGTACCTATCGCGTAGAGTAGCGACCTTTTATTTCAAGCAACTTTCAAGAAGATCCTGATAGTGCGTTATCGAGTGGCCGCTAAATGAGGAATCCTTTGCTAGATCGTCCCATTTCCTCAATGAAACAGCAGTTTCCCAATACATATTGCTTTGAAATTCCTGTATTTCAGTATCTGTGAAAGGGCCACCTTGTAGCTCTAAACTCCTAGCTGAAGCGGGAGATAGCGTGCTCATGTAGCTAGCGTCTGTCGCACACAGCCACCGTTTTGCTTCAACATGAAGAGCGACTGGTTGCACTACAGCGTCAGTATAAAAGTCGCTCAAATAGTTAGCTCCAAGCACTTCATGAAAGTGGTCTCTCGGCGAATGAAGTTCATCAACCTCCTCTTCCTGGAGGAGGAGGTGACCTATATCGTGCAATAGTGCTGCGAGAATGACTTCGCTTTGCTCTCCTGCTCTTTCTGCAAGCCACGCCGCTTGCACAGCGTGGCTCTCCTGAGTGACAACTTCCGTGTATTTCGTTCGCCCAAATTTTTCATACAGCTGGATTATCTGTGAAGATGGAGCTTTGAGACTACTCATGACACAAACGTTCTACGTAGCCAAGATGAAAGTAATTCAATTGCATATACCACCACGAAAATGCAGAAAATAATTCCACCGAGAGTGTCAAAATTTAATGTCTTAGCTGCGTTGATAGTGAGAAACCCTATTCCCCCGCCTCCAACAATACCGATCACGGTTGAGCTTCTTATCGAGACATCGAATAAGTAAAGCGAGTTCGAAAATAGAGAAGGCGCAACTTGTGGCAATACTCCCGTGACCGACTCCTGAACCCGTGTTGAACCCGCAGAGGTAACACCATCTCTAANATTTTGTTTTGCTTCTTCAATACTGTCGGAAAATAGTTTCACGACAAAACCGAACATTCCGATAGCCATTGCGATTGTTCCCGTTTTTGGGCCAGGGCCGATAGCAGCAACAAAAATAACCGCTANCACTAATTCTGGCAGGCACCTCACCGACAGGTTAAAAAACCTAGAGATCCTATAAATGAATTTTCCCGGGGCGGTGTTGCTAGCAGCAAGAAAGGCAAACGGTATGGCAAATATCAGAGCAATCGTTGTGCTTGCTAGCCCAATAGCTATGGTTTCCAGCATGTCGCTGACTATTCGGTCGGTAAACCATGCCCAATCATCTGGAATTAATCTTCCTAAAAATTCTGGGAATTTACCGCTTCCAGTGAATAGTTCTCCCCAAACGGAACTAATACCATCTCCAGGTTGCGTAAACGATAAGACAAGCAGGATGAACAGACCTAGTCCGACTAAATTAACTTTTATTCTGTCTGAGGTCCAAGGTTGAGTTAGCCGGACTTTAGGTTTCTTCGAATAAGGTGAATCGCTCTCGTTTGGATCTGCACCTGAATCTAGTTTTGAGGTTTCTGTAATAGTCGGCTGACGCCTCCTAAGAATTATGTTGGCCAGCTTCGTACCAATGCTCTTACGTTCCAGATGGCCTCCTCTTATTGTGGTTTGGCTTCTGAAACCGCTAAGGAACCGACCGCCGAACATCGGTGTTTTCTTTACGGTGTTTTGAGTTGTCCCCAACAAGGTGTGACGAGTAATGGCTGACAGAAATTCCATAAGAATGACCATCAACGTGATTAATAAAGTAACACCGAGCAGTTCTTGATATCGAAGGTTGCCTTGGTATCCCCTGAAAATAACTCCGATNCCACCAGCTCCGACCCATCCGAGAATATTCGCCGAACGGAAATCAATTTCGAGGCGGTAGAGCCCTACTCCAATAGCGGTGGGAACTATTTGGCTCCAGACTCCTGAAATGGTGTCCTGAAACCCGCTAGCACCAGTTGAAGTAACGCCCTCTCGAGGTCCCGAGTCAATTTCCTCGGCCGCATCGGTGATTAATTTACCTATCATTCCGATTGCATGTAAACCCAGCGCTAAGATCCCGGCAAGAGGCCCAATTCCGTATACCCGTACGAAAAAAAGCGCAAAGACTAGAGCAGGGATTGCCCTAGCAAAAACTATTGTCANCCGAGATAAAAACCGAATAAACGCGAGCGGCATAACGTTCTTTGCTGCAAGAAGACCTAAAGGAATTCCTAGGACCAGGCCTATAAAAGTTCCAGCAAACGCCATAAGGAACGTATCCCAAACAGCCTTCCATATCACATTCAAGTCTTCGCTAGGTATAAATGGAGGCCACATTCGTTCTAAAAGATTTTGCGTTTCAGGCCAACCACGGAAAATATCAATTANNCCCTGNGGAGTAAGATNTACTTTNTTGATTGACCANNNNAANGCAGCNAGAAACAAGANNGAAAANGACCANATTTGAACACGTTTNNNTGTNANNGGTTGAGATATCCTCGTTTCCGTNNCNGGAGTNTTGGAAGTTTGGCTCAANNAAGTTTCGCTCAATGNAAGTTACTTTCTAANNAAGTACNTANGAGTATTCANCNNNCTTNTCACCGNCNGGNTCAAGTTCNCGATAAACACCCATNACGCTCTGTTGATCNATCGAATCATCCACAGGAGTNTCAAGAACTATCTTTCCGTCCCTGAGACCTATGAGTCTGTCAGCCCATCCGAGTGCGAGATCTACCTGATGAAGGCTGCACAAGACAGTGAGACCGTCCTCAATGCAACATTGGACTAGCAAGTCCATAACCTGTCCAGAAATTTCCGGGTCAAGGGATGCAACTGGTTCGTCGGCTAAAACAATTTTTGGTTTTTGCATCAACGTTCTAGCTATCGCTACTCGTTGTTGCTGCCCACCAGATAGCGTATCGGTGCGTTGCCAAGCCCTTTCGGCAAGACCTACCCTGTCCAACTGTTCAATAGCTTCTCGTCGCAAGTTTTTCGGGTACATTGACGCGCCTAGCCTTGGGCCCTTCAAACGACCCAGGGTTCCGGTCAACACGTTTTCAATGCAAGTCAATCGACCAACAATATTGAATTGTTGAAAGACGAAACCAACATCTTTTCTGAGGGCTCTTAGATCTGCTCGATTGAGATTCGCTACATTCTGCTCAAGGACCGTGACAGATCCTTCTGACGGAGAATGAAGACCGTTTAAATGCCGAAGAAGTGTCGATTTGCCTGACCCGGATAGGCCAATTATTACGAGCAACTGACCCTCCGGTACAGCAAAAGATACGCCATCTAATGCGCGAACTGCCCCGTTATCGAAAGTCTTTACCAAGTCATTGACCTCGACTGCAGTTGTCCCTGACGCCTGGACAGACGAGCTGTCCATGACGTCAGGGATTAGCGTTGCTTCAACTGCCATGGTTTCTTAACCGCACTTACTTGCTTTAGTAACTACACAAACCTGGCGGATCCCGTCATAGAACGCATCGGTCTTTGGGACGTACCCCCATGTATCATCTTCGTCCGCGAAGCTGCAGGTGTTGTCTTCTAATGTGCCTTCACAGAATCCATTTTCGATAGCCCATGGAACGTTCACATTCTCGTTCAAGACTTCTTTCCATCTTGCGATAAAATCTGCCGGCAAGTCGTTAATAATTGCCATCGGAGCTCCTGAAATTGTCTGGCTCTTCCAGATAATTCGGAGATCTGCATCTTCTGGGTTTACGTTCTCATCCTCAACATCATCGATGACACCTTTGATGTCTCCACTATTGATGAGCTGACTTGTGACCATGCTGTCGTAGGCGAATCCAGCATCACATTCGCCATTAGCGACAGTGATGGCCGATGCATCATGGCCTCCCGCAAAGACAGGGACAATATCCGTTGACGTTTCAGAAGGGTCAAGACCGGCGGAGAGCATGCCCTCCGATGGAAACAAGAATCCAGAGGTTGATCCAGGATCAACGAAGCAGACTGTTTTATCCGCCAGTTGTTCAATCGAAGTGATTCCACTATCTGGCTGTGTAACTAGATAGCTTCTGTAGCCGGGCTCAACTTCAGGGTCTCGAGTCATCACCCCAGCGACATCTACATCCGCTCCGTTATTAGTTGCGATCACATAGGAGAATCCACCAAATTGTCCCACATCAATTCGGCCGGCAATGATCCCTTCAATAATTCCTGCGTATTCCGTGGCTTGGAAAAAGTCTATTTCCTCGAGTCCCTCAATTTCTGAAATCAATATTGCCCGGGTGTGTTCGTAATCTGCTTCGAGGCTACTCGCAGCTTCAGCAGGCACCGCTCCAAACGTTATTTTTGATGGCCAGCCGTTGTCGGGTTTGGTCGTAACAGGTGTGGTCGTATTCTGCTCAGAACTTTCGTCGTCATCTCCACAGGCAGCAGTGAACAGACTTAGTGTCACAAGAGCTAGCAAAACTGAAAGAACTTTAAGCAGTCCTTTTCGATTCTTCATTATGGATATTCCCTCCGATTTGGGGTCTTCGATACTTCGTATTTGCTGCGCCAAGTTAATTTCGCCAATCAACCGGAAGGTTTCCTCCAAATAAACTTCTCCCTACCAGAAAGCAACAACGAGGTTGCACTTAACTTTTTCGTCATTCTTATGAAACACTGATGTAATACAGGCAGCTACTTGATCACCCATTCATCTAACGTTCACCACGTCGTTAATCCGGATCTATTTCCGAGAGGTAGGGTGTGAAAGGGAGAAGATTTCTTTACGGGAGTGAGTTATGGGTCGTTTGCAGTTAGCTCTAAATGTTTCAGATTTGGATGAAAGCATTGATTTCTATTCACGGATGTTCGGAGTTTCGCCAGGGAAGCTAAAACCTGGTTATGCAAATTTCGAAATTTTGGATCCTCCTTTGAAGTTGGTGCTTTTTGAATCAACGAAGTCGGAAGCGGGAACNATTAACCATCTTGGAGTCGAAGTGGCGGACGTGACAGAGGTTTCAGAGGCTGAATCACGTTTGGCTACCAGTGGGCTAGATACGACGGGAGTCGAAGAAACACTCTGTTGCTATGCAGAAAAGACTGAAACTTGGGTTGAAGGCCCCGATGATCTCAAGTGGGAATGGTATGTCAAGCAGGGCGACTCCGAGCAATTCGCAAACGTAGTCACAAGTACTTGTTCGGAGTGAAGCGACTACCTAATTGGAATTCGTCTCATAGAGCTCTGACATCGCGATAGCTACGCCGATGATTGCTGAGCATGAAATCGAATCGCTGTGAAGCGCAACAATTAGAGGCGCAGCTTCAACTGAATCAGAGGCGCAGCTTCAACTGAAAANGACGCCCAACCATGACGGAGCGAAGCAATCCATTCTGGTCATTTGAGCGNTAANCCATTNCTNAGCTATNAGGAACATCGATATCGGAAGAGCCATCGGGGTAACGCTCAGTTGCGCCACTTTTTCTATCGGATTTGCCAACCAACACGCAATTAACTGAGAAGATCCGAATAGCAAGCATCCGAATAGAGCTCTCGATTGGGCGGTCGTACTTGGATGGACGTCACCCATCAAAAGCGGGAAAACTGCCCAAAATCCGACTGTTACGATTATCAGAAATCAGTCATGGCTTTCGAAAACGCTGTGTCTGAATCCAATTGCAGTCCTAATTTATTTTCTCGCGGCCAACTTTACGAATTCGCGAATAACTCAATTATCTTTTCTGCAAGAGCTTCATTCGCTGCACAAACCCCGCTCCACCGCTGTGTGATATCCGTAGTGTATTCAAACGGCTTACCGTTGAGGTCTACAAGTACTCCTCCGGCAACATCAAGAAATACTTTTGCAGCGGCAAGGTCGACAATTCGGTGAGTGTTCGAATCGGGATCAATAGCTGCGTCGAGGGACCCCTCGGCAACAAGTGCACCTTCGATAGCAGATGAACCAAGAACTCTTATTTTGTGGGATGCTTCTGCGACTTTCAGAAATTTGTGTCCGTCACCTTTGGGTCGGATCATCGAAACTGTGCTCGTCGCGAGTTCGGTCGAGCCACTTGTCTGATAACTACTTGATTCACCTCGTTTTGCCCACCATGCTCTATCGCCCTCAAACCAATATGTATACCCTTCCATGAAAATAGAGTCTTTTACGAGAGCAGCTGTAAAAGCACTAAAAGGAATTCCCGTCGTCGCGTTTCCTGTTCCATCAACCGGGTCAATTATTAAAGTAATTGAGGATCCCTTNTCTATAAAGCCTTCTTCTTCGCTTAAGACATTGATGTTAAAGGAATCTACTTTTTCGATTACTGCTGATTCCACTAACTCATCTAGCAGCTTAGTTGGGGTTCCATCTTGCCCCATCCGGTGTGTTTCTCGGAGTTCATGAAGTCCCAGATTTTTCTTCGCGTGATGATAAGCAGCGACAGCGGCAGCGGCAGCATCAGAAATAATTGGCGAAATATTTTTCATTTTCTAAACGAGAAGAGAGGGCTCGTTCGGACGAAGGACTTTCACTACTTGAGGCCATCGCCCTTTGCTTTGAACGATTAGCAGATCTTCAGAACAACCAATTCGAAGAGTTCCTTCCTTTTCAAGTCCAATCATACTTGCCGGACCCTTTGTAATGAGATTGATAGCTTCAACAAGACTGCACACTTTCGTTTCAGCCATGAGAAAGGCTGATGCCAACAATGATGAAGGCATATAATCTGAAGCGAGAGCTGTACAAAGACCTAGAGAAATCACTTCCCTTGCCGACACATTTCCACTGTGAGAACTGCCCCGCAAGGCATTAGGTGCACCCATGACAACAGCCAGACCGTTCTCAACAGCGCACTGAGCGGCGTCGAGAGTCACGGGGAACTCAGCTACCTTTGCTCCCTCAAGTATTGCATGCTGAACTTCATCACGATTTTCTAAATCGTGGGCTATTAGCTTTATCTTTTCGCTCTCCACAAAGGGGCGTAGTTTCTTTCTTGTTGCTTCTAATTGACTGAAAGATGCTTCAGCTTCTGCAATTTTTTTGTTTACGTATTCCTCTACCGTCATGCCAGGGGCGAGTTCGTGTTTTTCCACTGCGGCTTCAAATTGTTTNCGGTCCCGATATTGTCCTTGTCCCGGNGTGTGGTCCTCAAACGACACCATCCAGTTCATTTCACCTGTTTCAGAATTGAGGCCCTGGACTAGGGCTTCCACGCCAGCCTCATCACGTGCTTCAATGCGGTGCAGAACTTTATGCGATACCAGCGAATCAGGATTTGAGGCTCTACTTAGGATTACTTGTCGAAGTTCTTTTGCCCCTTCCACAGATCTGCCCATCTTCGGGTTGTCTTGATAGCCGACACCATGAGCAATNGTTGTTATTCCTGCTGAACGAACGCGACTTTCATATGAAGAGAGGGCATAAGTAGTGTCAAAACGCACGGTTGGTCTTGGCGAAATCTCCTTTTCCAGCCCATCACTATGGGAGTCAACCAAACCAGCCATGACAAAACAACCGTAGGCATCTATAGCCCCATCGGGTGCTGCACCAGTCGTCGAGATGGATGTAAGAATTCCATCTTCGATAACAATGGTTGCGTCGTCCAGAATTCGATTTTCGAGGATTAACCTACAATTCTTTATAGATAGCAATTTTGTGTTGGTCCGAGTCTTAAGTGTCATGGTGCAACAGTTTCTAGTGATCGGTTAATTACTACATCTGGGTGGCCCTGATCGATAACTTTTCCATTGGAAAGAACCGCAACGCGATCGGCTAATCGAAACATGGCGTCAAGATCGTGAAAGACACTAAGTACCGTGGTATTGCCTTCCACCAGGCTTTGGATAACTTGTAAGACCGCTTCACGATTTCGCGGGTCAAGAGCCGAAACTGGTTCGTCAAGAAGCAGAAGAGTTGGCGCTACAACTATTCCTGCCGCCAGATTAACTCTTTGTTTTTCCCCTCCAGAAAGCAATGTCGGATAGGTGCCCCATAATGATTCATCTATGTTTAGCTCTGTGAGAATGGCTGCTGCCATTTCATCAGCTACGGCTTCATCAATTCCCTCTTTGAGTGCAGATTTAATTACAATGTCTTTTACGCCTCGCCTGGGTTCAGCTCTTAAGAATTGAGAAACATACCCTATTTCGTGTTCCCGTAAATCTGCTATTTGATCGTCAGTCAGAGCAGTTAGCTCATAACCCATTCCGACGTTGAACTCTATTGANCCGGAGTCACTTAAATACGTTCGGTAGATACACNTTAAAAGAGTCGACTTACCTGCCCCTGATGTTCCAGCAAGTGCGACATGCTCGCCTTCATAAATATCNAGGTCAACCCCGTTAAGTCCCTCAATTAAACGCCCGTCAACCGCATGTAGCGTGAACGATTTACGCAAATCGCATATGCGAAGAAGTGGAGTATCCATATCAACCCCTTGCCGCAGCTACAAGCTTTTGGCTATATGGATGTTGCGGATCTTCTAGCAATTGATCGGTCAATCCAACTTCAACCNTCCGACCATGATGCATAACCATGCAACGTCTTGTAAGCATTTCGACCACATTGAAATCATGGCTGACTACGACAGCTGCAATTCCTGTTTCATCGAGTAGCCCTCGTATGAGGTCTAGGACGCCTGCAGCAACGGATGCGTCTAATCCAGTTGTAGGTTCATCAAGAATGAGCACTGGTGGCTTGTTTGCCAGCGCCTTCGCTAGCTGCACACGTTGCCTCATCCCTCCAGAAAAGGTCTGCACCGGGTCATCCATTCTGTTTAGAGGAACTTCTGTGCGATGGAGCAACTCGGTGGCTCGATCCCTAATGTCTTTGAAGTTTCTCCATCCAGCAGCAGTCAGGCGTTCAGCAATATTACCTCCAGCTGAGATTTTAAGATCTAGGCCTTCACTTGGATCTTGATACACCACTGCTAACTGGTCTATTCGTAGGGCTCGTCGAGCACTGTCATCCATCTCGAAGATATTTCGCTGTCCCCCTTCTACACTTACCAGTCTCAGATCTCCTTTCGTCGGCTTCTGGTCTCCNGCAATGCATCGCATAACAGTGGATTTACCCGACCCGGATTCGCCTATAACGCCCAATGCTTCGCCCGGAGAGGCATGAAGGTTCACGTCCCAACATGCCACAACGGAGTCATATGTCTCGCTGACGTTAGTTCCGAACAATGGTCCAGTCTCGTCGGCTGACGCATGGTCGTTTGGTCCGTATATGCAACCTAGATCTTGTAGTTGAACTGACCAATTCACCACAACTCACCAGCCTTAAAGTCTTGGTCCTCAGGTAGATAAGTGTTCAGCTGGCGATTACACCAATCCGTATCACTACACACCCATTGTGATGATCCATCTTGTTGAGGGAGCTCGACCAGGTAGCCAGCTTCACCACCATCAGTCTTCATTCCGCTGCATCCGCAGGATCTACAGACAGCGTTGACTTCTTCAACCTGAAATGGAACATCATCAAATGTCAAAGGCTCAACATCTGTATACGGTGGCACGGCATAAATTCTTTTTTCTCGACCTGCCCCATAAAGGGCAAGGAAAGGTGCTTGATGGAGTTTCGGGACGTCCCATCGTGGTATTGGGGTNGTCGCTATGATGTATCTTCCATCAATTAAGCAGGGGTACCCTGTTGTTTTCATGACGACACCGTTGTGGACGATGTCTTCGTACAGACTTACCCAAATTTTTGCGTAGTCTGCTTCAGCGTGCATCCTTCTTAGTTCGTTCATGTCACGTTCCACCTCACGAAGAGGTTCAGGAACAGGGACTTGCAAAACTAATATCTGATTTTCTTGCAACTCATCTTCGGGAACTCTGTGACGAGTTTGAATTACATCAGCTTTCCTTGCATCCGTTGTAGTCTTGACACCTTCTGAGTTTCTAATAAGTCGCCGGAGGTTGGCTGCATTTACTCCACCATCCTCTCCTTGGTCATACACCTTAAGTACAGACTCTTTCCCGACTACCGCAACAGTGATTTGCAAACCACCAGATCCCCAACCTCGAGATACGGGCATTTCTCTAGACCCAAATGGCACCTGATAACCGGGAACCGCAACTGCTGTTAGCACCGCACGTCTTATTTCTCGTTTCGTGTGCTCATCCATTATTTGGTTCCGGTTACGTTGAACCGATATCACATCTTTGATTGTCATGGCTTTCACACTTTTTCTTCTAAAGCATGGTGGCTGGTTATAGCTTCGCCCTTTTTGTCTCTGTCTAGGACTGCTTTTCTTGTTGCTATTTTTCGTTCCATCATTGATCGAAACGTGACGTAATGAGGAAGTTTCAAGTGTTCTAAAAAACCTGACGAGTCAAGACCATCGGTTGTCATCAAAAGCGACTGTTCTAGCCAACTGCCTTCCGGTTCACGTGTTAAGGCGACATCTAAATTTGCCATGGCTATTGCCTTTCGCTCGTTATGCCCAAAGCAAATGCCATACCCAACGTCAAAACGTCCCCTATCTTCATCGCTACGGTCTAAATCCTCTATTGCTTCGACCTCTGTAATTCTGACGTCTCCAACTTTTACAGGTTCATCTGTATAGGGGTGCGGCACGATAATTGGTAGGCGGCCGTGACGAACTTCACCGAGGGTTACCTCATTGATGTTGTTGTCAGGGCCTAGAATATTGCGATACCAAAGTTGCACCAAAGCGCCTGTTTCAGCGCGTGCCATAGTTGACAATAAAGATGACCGAGGCGCGCCAGGCCTAGCGGGTGTTCGCGAAATATCAACTGGTTCGGGGTCTGCCCCTGACCTTCGTTCAACAACGGCGTCCATTGACCGCAATACATCAAGAAGTCGACCTGGGACTCTTGGTTTGTCATGGTCATTGGTAGCAATTTCAGCTTTAACTTGTTGGTTGTCATGACGCTTCGCTGATGCTTCAACTGCCTCAGTTCTCGCCTTATCTTCATCCAACTCTTCTAACAGCCGCCCGCTATAGTCAAGAGTTTTTCCTAAGAGTTGGGGTCCAGGTGGTTCTCGAAACGCAGGAACAATTCTTCGGAGGACATCTATCTGATTGACATGGGTAACTTCGGTATATCCGAGTCTAGGCAATGTTGATTTATGAGATCGAAGCAAGTGAGCTGCTTCAATTAAGTCTCCCTCAGCTTGACGGAACGCAAAAGCTGCCAGCTTTTCGTCCCACAGTCCTCCTTCTCCCATAACACGATCGACTGAATACTGAAGACGTTCGACAATTTGGTCTATTTCCAGCCAGGAGCTACCAGATTCAACTCGTTTTCTTTTTACTAGTTCCTCTGCGGCTTGAATAGCTTCAAAACCACCCCTTGCTGATACATAGCCCATTTAGTTGACTCCGTTTTTNATACTTATACGAGTTGTTCTTGGGATTGACATGACTAAGCCGTCTTCGCTGAAAAGCCATGCGTCAAACCCCTGCGGGTATGTCCCGCTATTTGTTCCCAATCGGTTTAAGACGTCGAGTGAGAGACCAGTTATTTGTATATCTCTGATTCCATTGACACCAGGGCCCTGCAACTCTAACTCCACCGAGTTTTCGGCATCACCTGCTTCAGCTTTGAACTTAACTACGTTGAGAGCTACTTTCGCCCCTAGCTCGGGTGCTAACGCTGTCCCAGTCCTCAGATTTGAAATACTTCCACTATTCAATTCATCGAGTACGACAATCTCTGCTTCAGGAAGTGCCTTAGGAATTGCCCCAGAAGCATCAAAAACGAGTCGTTGATAATCGATATCCGCCGTTCCGATATGCACAGTAGTNTCAACATCGCTTAGCACGAGTGGAAGCCACAGATTCAGCGGCAGTGATTTAGAGATGATCTCGTTTGGAAGAGGTAAGACTTTGCCCGGCTCTGAAATCGTCCGAAGCAGAACATCAAATACCTTTTGAGCTACATCCTCGGTAATTTGAGCATCAAGATACGTTGTCATTCTATTGCCTCAAAATTGACAATGGTTTCTGATAGTTCTTGCCACTCTGCTGCTCTTTGATTTTGGATTTTCTGCGTCGTTTCCCCAAGGAGCATTTCAAC
This sequence comes from Rickettsiales bacterium TMED211, assembly GCA_002169685.1. Next base: position 17,558 of record NHJI01000060.1, read on the forward strand.
ATCAGCTGCATAAGGGCCTCCTGCTTCAATCTCTGCATCGCAAATAGCGGCAGCTAACGAAGCGATGGGGTTATCTCCCATAAGGAGCGCCCAACCTTGCGTTCCCCTGTGCATCACTTCAGTTTTGGTTGCTAGGACTTCTCCTAGATGAAATCTCTTTTCTTCAATCGGCTCCCTTAGGGTGAGAACTACCGTTCCTACTTGAGGACCGGTAATGATCTCGGGATTATCAATACCCTGCAGACACAAGTCACCCATTGCGGTAAGTAAGTCTGGGTCTGTCGCTGCAAGAAGTTCCGATCTTTCACCTCTCGATAATTTATTCATAGTTCTCCAACGCTCTTTTGGGTTTCACCAAATTCGAGATAAACATCAAATGCATCTATTCTCATGAATGATTCTGAGTACTCGACCGGTTTCCGCAAATTTGCGCACCCGTTGACCGACTTGATGTACCAAACCGGGGGTTGTCCGACAAGTTGCAATGATTTCGCAGCATGTAACGGTGCTGGGGTCAGATCCACCCGAGACCAATTACGAACGACTCTGTAACCGAGACACTTTTCGAAAAGATAAGATAGAGATTCCCCGTTCTTTAAATTCTCTTCAATATTCTCGAGCTTTTCGATAAGCCAGTGTTCTTGGTATGCAGTTATCTCATTATCAACTAGTCCCAAACGAGAAATTTTTGTTACGAACCGAGATGGCGAAATAATTAGTTTTTTCGCTATTGCCTCCGGGGGCTTGCACACAGTTATTTCAGTTACTTGTCGCGTTGGTACGTGTCCCGCGNCCTTTACAAGTTCTGACCAACTCGGCGCAATCCCGTCTTTAATGGGATACGGCAACCTAAGCGCTACTTTTGTTCCTGACCCTCTTTCTCGTCGAACAAGGTGCCGGATTTCAAGTTCCCGCAATGCCTCGCGAGCCGTAACTCTGCTGACATCGTGAGCATGCATTAATTCATGCTCAGTGGGTAATGAATCACCGAACTTTAACGAATTAATCTCGTCGCTCATCATGTTTGCGAGACNTAGATATTTTGGCACAACTCATACATAACAAATCAAAAGTTGTTATGACATGGCATTTAGACACTGTTTACCTATTGGTTCACTAAATTTACCCTCGAGCAATCTTTTGTTAAAGCGCAGGGTCAATTATTGGAAAGCAAGCACTCTCATTACCATAAAGATGTTCGGATGGAATATGAATGTAGCTAACGGCGCCAATCTTCACGAGTTGATCCTTTACGCCACGCCAACTGGTGACTTACTTTCATGGTGCAACGATTACTTTGATATTGCTGCCCAACATGGAGGCACCGAGGCACAAAATTATCCTCCGCATTGCTCTATGACTGGGTTCTTTCATCGGTCAGCCTCAAGATCAAANGAAGCAATTGAGGCACTTAGCNATATTGGTGTGAAGTCGATTGATATCCCTATTGACTCATTGAATCTTTCTNTCGATAAGCCGGATTGGTTAGGAATTGAAATACAGTCCGAAATGTTAAAGACTGTCACTTCTTTGTTTTCGTCCAATTACAAACACTTAAGCGATGAGGATCCTTTGCGNGTCAAAGAATGGTTGCATTTAAGTTTGGCATATGGGGTTAAGGACATAAATCCGTTCAAANAAGCATTAAATAATATATGTGATTTACCTTCTGAATCGTCTTGGGAAGTTGCNCTCTGGCAACGCCGTCGTCAAAATATTTGGAAGAGATTAAATTTTGAAAGTGGCCGAAAACACGAAGACTGCTGAAACATTTTCTGGAAACAACTCGCGCACATCACCCTCCTAGATAAGGGTTTTGTACCCCTCCACTAAATATGCGATGGCTGAAGACAGAGGCCACTAGCACGATCTTGGGTTGTATGTGGGCGCTACAGGACTCGCACAGAGAGTGAACAAAAACCTCGGGACCTGGTGAAACAAACCAGGGAGATCCGTCCGTATGACAAGCATGGGAAACAACACCGCAGCCATCTATCTGCGAAAGAGCACCGAGGACGACGGCAAGTCCGTCGGCCAGCAGGAGCGTGAGCTTCCCACCAAGGGAACCAACTAGGCGTCAACGTCACCAGCACTGACTACGAAAAGGAAGATGAGCCGTGGTTCAAAACAACAAAGGACCGCCCGGACGGACAGGCGGTCCTTCGGAGGGGGTAACCCCTACGCCAGGCTCAGGGAGGGACGCCGGACGTTTTCCTTGACGCACACACCTTTGTCGGCGTTCATGAACAAACCGTTACCGCAAACTAAATGACCAGTGAAATACCAGTAACCCAAAGCAAATTTGCGTATTAAGCAAGATATGAAACTCCATGCACCGAGCTCAGTGCAAAATCGGGCTTGCTAAGCCTCATCGAGGCGAGCGACCATGGAGGGATAGGGCCCGATTGTTCAGTCTCTACGTGGGGGCTACTGGACTCGCACCTCAAAAGATGACAAAGAAATCCGGCTCTCCCTGAAAGATCACAGGGAGATCCGTCCATATGACAAACATGGGAAACAACACCGCAGCCATCTATCTGCGAAAGAGCACCGAGGACGACGGCAAGTCCGTCGGCCAGCAGGAGCGCACACTTCGCAACAAAGCCGAAGACCTCGCCATCAACATCGTCGCCGTTTACAGCGAAGATGAGGCCGTGGCCTAAAACGACAAAAGACCGCCCCCCTCTGCTCATAGTGTGGTGGGGCGATCTTTTGGAGCCGATGAGAGGGACTGATCGACTGGGGGTTAGCTTTGACGATGATCGAAAACATGCGCTTTCTTGTGGGTAGCAATTCGGTAAACGCCAAGAAAACGACAAAGACCGCCCCGAAGGGCGGCCTGAGTCATTATCTATCGGAAAGTTTTCTAAACCATGCGGCTCACAATACGGTCATGGATTTCTCCACCTAACTCAGCCCTAGCTGCCTGGAACTCTTGATCTGTCAGTGAGGCCGCAGACCCGGCTAGGAAGCCGTCTACTGAATCGGTGTAGAAGATATTAAGCGTTGCACCTGTCATCTCCCCTGCAGCAACCATTCGGACACTTCTGAATCCATTGCAAGCACCATTCCCCACTAACAACCGCTCCGTAACGTCATAGAGCCTTTGTCGACCTTCATCAGTCGGATTCGAAGAGCTCGCTACTACTGCAACCACATGGCTTCCTTCGCAGTTACCGCGTTCCCCGGTGATTGTTCCAACCGCAAAACTTAAAGGTTGGGCTTGAGCCGCGGCCATTGCCGCTTGTATCTCCGGTGCCGCCGATACTTTCGCCCGAGCGGCAAAGCAAGCGTCGGATGAATCCCACATTGTGCTTAGCGTGAAAGAACCAACGTTTTGACCTGTCAACGCTATGGAGCCCGCAACCCGGCTGGCACCTTCCGCCCCGTAAAGACGACGAGCAAGTTCTACATTTTCCGACACTGATGACACATCGCCACTCATTTGCGAAAACGCCATAAAAGTCATAGTTCCACCTTCTTTGGTTGTGTGACCGACCCCCAAGACCAGTCAGTCATTCCACGTCAGTCGGCACCATCTAGGATTCGCTTAAAACGACAAAAGACCGCCCCCGTCGCTGCTCGTGTGTGGGGCGATCTTTTGGAGCCGTGGAAGTTGTTCGGGCTTGCCTCGGCTGGGCCTTAGCTTTGACGATGATCGAAAACATGCGCTTTCTTGTGGGTAGCAATTCGGTAAACGCCAAGAAAACGACAAAAGACCGCCCCGAAGGGCGGCCTCTAGTCAGTCAATAAATTATTGGCGGCTACCGGCCTGGTCGCATGAATCTCCGGCCCCCGCACAAGAGAAGAACTAGGGCTTTGCGGAAACATGCTTGCTAAGCCTCATCGAGGCGAGCGATCATGGAGGCACGAACTTGGTTTTATTAAG
>NHJI01000061.1 GCA_002169685.1 Rickettsiales bacterium TMED211
AAAGGACTTAGAGCACTATGAAATAAAATATGGTTCTCTTGCTGGACTGCATCCTCATAGTCACCAAATAAGTTTAATTTTATTTTAATAAAGTTATTAAGACTCTCTTGAGCACATTTCCTTGTGGTTCCAAACCAAAAATCATTTGAAGATCCAATATTACTTGAAAAATTTTTATTTACAAATTCAATTACATCTGAAGTGTGGGAAGTTTTTTCATACTTTGTGATTTTCGGAATAATTAAATCCTTGGGAATTTTTTTTCTATTCTCATTATCAAAACTCCATTTCCCGAAACTAGGCTTACCAAATTCATCAACTAAAATTTTATGTTTTAATCTTTGTTTTTTATAAAAATTTGCCATAAATGGTTTTTTGGTTGATGATAGATAATCGGAAAAATCATTTCTTGAGCATAAAAACATTGGTGATTGTAAATAATCAAATTTAATTTGACTTTTTTTTAAAAACTCTAAAATCTTTTTCTCAAAAAACTTATCCTCTATTTCAAATAAGCTTAAATGACTTATGTTGTAATTTTTTATAAAATCTTCTAATTTTTTTTCATATTTTATTTTAAAATCTGCTTGTGAACATTCTCTATAGATTATGTTTAATTTTTTTTCTTTCATTTCTTCCCGAAAAGATCTCATAGCTGATAAAAAAAAAATTATTTTATGTTTATGGTGTTTTTCAAAAGTACACAATTCATAATCTTCTGCCATGAAAAAAATACAATTTTTATGATTTTCAAAATAATCATAATTAAAAAGCTGATTGCCCAATATAATGAATCCTTTAGACATTTTCTTTTCTAATTGATTGAAAGGCTAAAAGTGCTTTATTCCTTGATTCTTTTAAATCCACTATAGGTTTTGGATAGTTATAACCCAATTTTACATCATATTTATCTAATTCTTCAGGTGAAAGCTCCCATGGACTGAACAACAACTTTGCTGGTATTTTTTCTAATTCAGGAACAAATTTTTTTGTATAACTCCCATCATAGTCAAATTTTAATCCCTGTGAAACTGGATTAAAAATTCTAAAGTATGGTGCAGCATCGGCTCCAGATCCAGCAACCCATTGCCATCCTGCGCTATTATTGGCTAAATCAGCATCAAAAAGATTATTCCAGAACCAATTTTCTCCTTCTTTCCAATGAATTAAAAGATTTTTTACTAAAAAGGATCCCACAATCATTCTCAAGCGATTATGCATAAAACCAGTTTGTCTCAATTCTCTCATGCCAGCATCAACAATGGGATACCCTGTAATACCTTTCTGCCATCTAGATAAAAAACTTTTATTATATTCCCAAGGAAAAAAATTGAATTTGGGTTGAAAGTTTTCAATATTTAATTTTGGGAAATGATATAAAAGATAATACGAAAACTCTCTCCAACCCAGTTCACTTTTAAAATGATCGATGTTTTCTGAATCAACATTTTGAACTAATTCACATTCATGCCAGAGAGTATTTGTGGAAATTATACCCCAATGAATGTAAGGTGAAAGAAAAGAGGTATTTGTCTCCGCTGGAAAATTTCTACCTACTTTATAATTTTTCAAACCGTTCCTAAAGAAAGAACTCTTTTTTTCATGAGCGCCAGTTTCTGAAATATCCCAATTTTTAACTAGTGAGTTTCCCCATTTTTTTTTTGGTAACAAATCTAATGCTTCTAAATTCAGAGAATTAATTTTCTCAGTAAAAGTTTTTATTTTTTTTCTTTCAAATGGATATCTAGGTTTTTGGCTATTTAAACACCCTCTTTTATAATAAGGTGAATATACTTTATAAGGTGAACCGTCAGTTTTCAAAATATTCCATGGTTCCCACAACAAACTTCCATTAAAAGTTTTTACTTTAATGTCAGATTTTTCAAGGAATATTTTGATTTTTTTGTCTCTTTCTATCCTCCAAGGTTCATAACATCGATTCCAACTAACAAATTTAACATTCAAATTCTCAGTTAAATATTTAAAAACTTCTATGGCACTATCATTAAAGAAAATTAAATTTCCGTTTAATTGTTCATTCAAGCTTTTTAGTGCATGATGCAACCATACTTTTGAAGCTTCACCAATATTTTTTGGTCCGCATGAAATTTCGTCATAAATAAAAATATTCAAAATTGGTAGATTAGAATCACTTAAAAAATTTAAAGATGGATTATCCATTAATCTTAAGTCTTTTCTAAACCAGTTGATTCCAACAAATGACATAATTAAAAATTTTAAAATTGATAAATTAATCTTATTAATATAGTTAAATTAAATTAATGTTAAATGATTTTATTATAAGATTATTCTTTGAGACTATTTATTTTTCTCTAATTATCTTTTTAGTTTTATTTTATTTAAAACTCTCTCGAATTGTAATTAGATATCGCAGAGAATTTAAAGTATCACTCGGATCCAAAAAAAATGAAAAACTCGAGCGAGTCATCAGAGCACATGCAAATTTTAATGAACATGTGCCACTAGGAATTGTTCTTTCTTTTTTTACATATTTTAATAACTTTATAATCTTATCATGTATTGCTCTTATTTTTCTTTTTGTTGGAAGAATTCTCCATGCAAAAAGTATAATTGATATTAATGAAAAAAAAATTGGTTTTAACGCAAGAATACTTGGAATGAGACTGACATTTTATTCACATTTAATATCAATACTTGGGATTATTTTGTATTTAACCCAAATGATTTATTACAATCTTAAAAATGTATTACAATGAAATACTTAATTTTAAATTGAATTTTAGTGTAATTCCAAATGATCAATTATTCTGCTTATGTTTTTTTTAAAATTAAAAAAGCCTTTCTTTGCATATTGCCAACAAAAAACATCCTCATTTTGATATATATAATTAAATTTGGTTTTTGGGATTTTTTTTAAAAAATCTAAATTTTCTCCAACAAACGGATATATAACATCCATTGTATTACTCGGTAAAACTAAATCAGTTGAATTTTCAAAATAAACAAATTTAGCATTAGGAAAAGAATCTTGAAAATCTTTGATTAGCTCTAATTTAAAATTTAATACATTCTTACTCAACGAAATATTTCTAAATTTATTACCTACTAATAAAACATAAACTTCTTTATAACTCTCAAAAAACTTTTTATCATTAAATGACAAACTATTTTCAAATAATAATAAAAAGTTACTTTTTTTTTCGAAATTTTTTTTTTGTATGTGCTTAGTTAATTGAAAATCTTTTTCTTCTTCCAAAGGCATTTCTTCTTCATTAATATTTTGAGATGAAAATTTACCATTCGTGTATTTTTCTATATTCCAAGATTTTGCAAGGTAATGCTTTCCCTTTGTTTGTAATCCAGCTACCCACCTCCAACTAAGAGTATTACTCGCAGCATCACCATCGAATAAATGTTCTAAAAAAAACTTCGCTCCAAGTTGCCAGGGTAATTTTAAAGTAAAAATCCAAATACTTGCAAACCACATTCTAGTATGATTGTGCAAATAATTATATTTTTTTAATTCCTCTACCCATTCATTGAAACATTCAATTTTTGTATTTCCTTCAATTGCATCTAAATAAAATTTGTTTTTTTTGGGCTTGTATTCGTAATAAACAAAATCATTCCATACCATTTGTCTATTTTCCAACCAACCTTTCCAATAAACTCTCCAAAATATTTCCTGAATAAATTTCTCAACATTATTTAGTTTAAATTGGTTTAGAGTTTTTTTTACTATCTGATACTCGTTCAATATTCTATGAGAAATATATTTGGATAGATTAGAGGTATTCCCCCTATTAGAAGGTCCGTAATCATAATTTCTAAGTTTCGAATAGTTTAAAACTGATTTATTCAGAAAATTCTCTAGCTCAAAATTTGCTAATTCGTGATGATTTTTGTTTTTCATTTAATAATTTTATTTTAGTCTACTTGATTATGGCGGATGGGGTGGGATTCGAACCCACGGAACGATTACTCGTTCGCCAAGTTAGCAACCTGGTACTTTCGGCCTCTCAGTCACCCATCCGATTTTGTCACTTTAATTTTTTACTCAATAAATTATTTACCATCTGTGGGTTTGCTTTTCCATCAGAAATTTTCATAACTTGACCAACAAAAAAACCAAAAAGTTTTTCTTTTCCTGAATTATATTGTTCTAACATTTTTGGATTCTCTTCTAATACTTTATCAATCATTAAATCAATTTCCTTATCGTCAGATACTTGTGTCATACCTTTTTCATTAACTAAATCTATAGCTGATTTATCATTATCGAGATACTCCTCAAAAATTTCTTTAGCCATTCGATTTGATAAAGTTCCGTTTTGAATTAGATCTATTAAGCTACCAAGTTTATTAACCGAGATACCACTGTTAACAATATTAAGGTTTCTTTTATTTAGATAAGAAAATAATTCTCCTGTTAACCAGCTTAAGACTAACTTAGGGTCTCTATTAGGAATTAATTCTTCAAAAAAGTCAGCTATAAATTTTTCTGTTACCAAAATCTCAGCATCATAGTTTTTTATTCCAAATTCTTTAATAAATCTCTCTTTTTTTTTATCTGGTAACTCTGGAAGGGATTTACTTAATTCTTCCACTAATTGACTATCAATAAGCAAAGGAGGCAGATCAGGGTCTGGAAAGTATCTATAATCATGGGATTCTTCTTTACTTCTCATAGCCCTGGTTTCGCAATTTTGTGAATCAAATAGTCTTGTTTGTTGTTGAATCTTTCCACCGGATTCTAAAATCTCAACCTGTCTTTTTGCTTCATATTCTATTGCTTGTTGTATAAACTTAATTGAATTTACATTCTTGATCTCACACCTGGTACCAAGTTCTGAACCAAACTCTCTCACTGAAACATTCACATCTGCCCTCATATTACCTTTTTCCATATTACCATCACAGCTTCCAACATATCTTAAAATTGATCTCAATTTTTTAACATATTCTGAAGCATCCGCAGGGCTTCTCAAGTCAGGTTCTGAAACTATTTCCATCAATGCACAACCTGATCGATTAAGATCTATAAATGAATTATCAAAATCTTGGTCATGCAGACTTTTTCCTGCATCTTGTTCTAAATGTAATCTTGTTATTCCTATTTTTTTCGTACCCTCTTCTGTTTCAATATTTATGAATCCATTTCCAACAATAGGATATTCAAATTGTGAAATTTGGTAACCTTGAGGAAGGTCAGGGTAAAAGTAATTTTTCCTATCGAAAATAGACCTTAAGTTTATTTTTGCATTTAACCCGAGTCCGGTTATAATAGCTTGCTTAATACATTCTTTGTTAATAACTGGCAAAGCTCCTGGCATTCCTGCATCTACTAAGTTTACTTGAGAATTTGGTTCGGCACCATAAGCTGTTGAAGCTGAAGAGAATAATTTCGATGACGCACTTATTTGGGCATGAACTTCAAGACCAAGTACAACTTCCCACTTTTTTATCTTTCCTTCTATGAAGTAGCTCATTATTTTAACTCTTTAAAATTAGTTAACTTTTCTATAATATACCCTGCCCTCAAACATGTTTCTTCATCAAATGGCTTTGATATGATTTGGAGGCCAATAGGTAATCCATCACTATTAAGACCGGAAGGAATAGATACAGCAGGTAAACCTGCTAAACTTGCTGGAACAGTCAATACATCATTCAGATACATTTCTAAAGGATCATTTTGTTTTTCATTTAACCCAAAAGCAACTCCAGGAGTTGTAGGAGTTAAAATAAAGTCACATTTTTTAAATGCTTTCAAAAAATCATCTGAAATTAATTGTCTTACCTTTAATGCCTTTAAGTAATAGGCATCATAATAGCCAGCCGATAAAACATATGTGCCAATCATTATTCTTCTTTTTACCTCATTTCCGAAACCTGCAGCTCTAGTATTCTTATATAATTCTTCTAAATCTTGTCCTTTTTCTCTTAAACCAAAACGAATCCCATCGTATCTTGCTAGATTAGCTGAAGCCTCTGCCGGTGCTATGATATAATAAGTTGGCAAAGCAAAACTTGAATGGGGTAAACTAATTTCAATTACCGAGGCACCTTCAGATTTTAACCAATTTATTCCTTGCTCCCAATTTTTTTGTATTTCTGGGTTTAATCCATCTATTTTATATTCTTTAGGTATCCCACATATTTTACCCTTTACACCTAGCTTAACTAATTCAGGAAAATCAGGAATACTAGTCTTAGAACTTGTTGAGTCCTTTGAATCATAACTACACATAGATTTCAGCATTATTGAAGAATCTACAACATTTTTAGTTATTGGACCTGCTTGATCCAAAGAAGAAGCAAAGGCGACCATTCCAAANCTAGAGCACCTTCCATANGTTGGTTTCATTCCTACTAATCCACAAAAAGNAGCAGGCTGTCTTATTGANCCTCCTGTATCTGAACCAGTTGCNCCTAAACANAGGTCTGCTGAAACTGCCGATGCNGAGCCTCCTGATGANCCTCCNGGCACTANATCTAAATTTTTTTTATTTTTTGATNTCCATGGATTAATAACATTTCCAAAATAACTAGTTGTATTGGCAGAACCCATAGCGAACTCATCTAAATTCGATTTTCCTAACATCACTGCACCATCAGCAAACAAATTCTCAGAAACTGTTGACTCATAGAATGGCACAAAGTTCTCTAAAATTTTTGATCCAGCAGTAGTTCTTATGTTTTTTGTACAAAATAAATCTTTCATAGCTATTGGAATACCCTCCATTATCCCTAACTCGTCTCCAGAACTTATTTTACTATCTGATTTTTCAGCCATTCTAATAGCTTGATCAAAAGTTTCAGTAATAAAACAATTTAAATTTTTATTTTCTGAAATTTTTTCAATATAATATTTAGTTAATTCAACCGATGAAATAGATTTTTTTTCAAGCATTGTTTTAGCATCGTGGATGGTCAAATCACTTAAATTCATTATTCAATAACCTTAGGCACAACAAAAAACCCCTCTTTATGTTCAGGAGCGTTAGAGAGTACTTCTTCACTTTTAGTTGATTTAGGTATATCTTCTCTAAATTTCATGTTTTCATTAAAAACTGAAAGCATTGGTTCAGTGTTCTCAGTATCAACTTTCTTAAGATCATCAACCCAATCAAGAATATTATTCAGCTCATCTTCTAATGATTTTTCTTCTTTTTCTGAAAATCTTATTTTTGATAAATTTGCAATTTTTTTTACTACTGTATTATCTATTGACATAATAAATTATTAATTTTTTTTGGAATCTATATTGTGTATAAATAACATTCAAGATGATAATCTGCAATATAAATGAATTTTTAACTCTAATTAATTCTAATAAAAAAATATTAATGTCTCTAGATATTGGAACAAAGAAAACTGGTGTGGCATTCTCAGATCCGTCAATGCAATTTTCACTTGCTTCAAAAGTATTATTTACACAAAAAAATCAGTTAAATTTTGAAATTCAAAACCTAATTTTAAATTATGATATTGGTGGATTAATTGTAGGCTTGCCGATAAATGAAGATGGTTCTTTAAATAAAAAATGTCAATCAATAAAAGATATTACAAAAAATCTAGATTTTCTATTTATTAAGAATAGTATTGAACTACCAATATTTTTTTGGGATGAGAGTTTTTCAACTCAAGCAGCCTTAGAGGAAGTNAATTTGATTATANNAAANACAAGNAAACAAAAAAAAATCATTGATAAATTTGCAGCTAAGTCAATTTTACAAGATTTTCTCGATTATATTAATAAAGAAAATATATGACCAAAAAAAAAATAAACCAACCATTAGAAGGTATTAATATCTTTGATCTAACCAGAGTNCTTGCTGGCCCTACATGCACTCAAGTTCTTGGAGACCTTGGTGCAAATATAATTAAAGTTGAAAGACCTATAAGTGGAGATGATTCAAGAAACTTAGGACCTCCATACCTTGATTCAAACTCAGAAAANCCCCAAGAGAGTGCATATTATTTAAGTGTTAATAGAAATAAAAACTCTGTNACCATTGACCTAACAAGTAAAGAAGGTCAAGTCCTTGCAAAAAAGCTAATAAAAAAATGTGATGTGGTAGTAGAAAACTTTAGAGCTGGAAATTTAAAACAATATGGTCTTGATTATCAAAGCCTAAAAAAAATTAAACCAAGTCTTATTTATTGTTCAATTACTGGGTTTGGTCAAACAGGNCCATACTCCTCAAGAGGTGGATATGATTATTTAGTTCAAGCATTAGGTGGTATAATGAGTATAACTGGCCTAGAAAAAGGTGACCCAACAAAAATAGGAGTAGGTGTTTCAGATATTATTACCGGGCTTTATTCTACTATTGCAATCTTATCGGCTTTAAGATTTAGAGATATTACTTCTAAGGGNCAACATATAGACATCTCTTTGTTAGATTCACAAGTTTCGTGGTTAAGTTATGTTGCTCAAAGTTATTTAACTTCTAAAAAAATCCCAATTAGACTCGGTAATGACCATCCATCGATAGTTCCTTACCAAACTGTAAAAGCTAAAGATGGCCTTATGGTTTTNGCAATTGCTAATGATAATCAGTTTAAAAAATTTTGTATTTTTGCAAAACTAACAAACCTTTATTCAGATGAAAAATTTAAGACAAACTCATCAAGAGTTAATAATAGGACTGAACTTAATGTTATTTTAAAAAAAGTTTTTAAAACAAAAACTATCAGACAATGGGTTGATGGTCTGATTAAATTAAATGTTCCATGTGGACCAATAAATAACATCAAACAAGTATTTGATGACCCACAAGTAAAATCAAGAAGGATGAAGATTTCTATGAATCATAGAAAAATGAACAATAAAAAAATAAATTTAGTTGGAAGTCCTCTAAACTTATCTGAGTCCCCAGTAAAATATAAAAAGACACCACCAACATTAGGTGAAGATACAAATAAGATTCTTAAAGAATTTCTTAAATTAAATAGTTCTGACTTAAAAAGACTCAAAGAAAAAAAAATCATTTAAAAAAACATCATTGCAGAAAAATTAAAAGGATATAGAATCCATATTGATGAAAGAGGAAAAAGAAATTGATACGTATCCTCATAAGCATTTGCTTGGTATTGAAGGATTAAGTCCACCTTCAATCAAATACTTACTTAAATTATCAGAAAATTATGCACATCATTTAATTAAAAAAAGTAAGAAATTAGATTTACTTAAAAATAAAACATGTATTAATTTATTCTTTGAAAACTCAACAAGAACTAGAACATCATTTGAACTTGCAGGTAAAAAGTTAGGTGCAGATATCCTTAATATTTCATTGGGCTCTAGCTCCATTAAAAAAGGTGAAACTTTAGTTGATACAGCTATGACACTAAATGCAATGCAACCTGATATAATAGTTGTAAGACATAACGATGCTGGAGCGGTAAAATTATTATCTGAAAAAGTTAATTGTTGTGTCATTAATGCAGGAGATGGCCCTCATGAACATCCAACTCAAGCTCTTCTGGATGCTCTAACTATTTTAAGAAGAAAAAAAACATTAAGTGGATTAACTGTATCTATTTGTGGAGATATTTTACATAGTAGAGTGGCTAGATCTAATATACATCTTCTTAATACATTGGGAGCAGAAGTAAGAGTTATTGCTCCAGCCACACTNATTCCAGTTGACATAGAAAAGATGGGGGTAAAAGTATTTTATAATATGAAAATGGGTTTAAAGGATACTGATATAATTATGATGTTGAGGTTACAATTAGAAAGAATGGCCGGATCTTATGTCCCTTCAATAAGAGAATATTTTAGATTTTATGGACTAGACAGAGATAAATTAAACTTTGCAAAACCTGATGCCCTTATATTACATCCGGGTCCCATGAATAGGGGTGTTGAAATCGATACAGAATTGGCAGATGATATTGATAGGTCTGCTATATTCGAACAAGTACAAATGGGAGTAGCTGTAAGAATGGCATGTCTCAGAGCCCTTTTAGAGCATTAAATTTGAATTGATATGAATAAAGATAAATACTTTAATCTTAATAAAAAAATAAAAAAAAACTACGCTTTAGTTAATACTAAGATTATTGAACCAGGAATAGGTGTTAAAGATAACTGTGGTTTATTAATAAAAGGAAAAATAATAGAAGATTTTGGGCAGCATATNCAAGTAGAAAGTATTCCNGAAAACTATGAAGTTATTAATTGTAAAGGTTTATCTCTAGCNCCAGGTTTAGTAGATATAAGGGTTCANATTAGAGAACCTGGTCTTGAACATCAAGAAACAATAAAAAGTGTTTCTAAGTCTGCATGTAGTGGTGGAATCTCAACATTGATTTGTTTACCAAATACCAAACCAGTTATTGATCAACCAGCTTTAATTCATTCTATACANAGAAAAGCAAGAGAAGTTGCATTAACAAAGATATTTTGTACNGGAGCAATAACGAGAGATTTATTGGGAAAAGAAATTGCAGAATTACAACTTATGGCAGAATCGGGAGCAGTTGGTTTTACTGATGCAATCAGATCAGTCGCAGATACAAAAGTAATGAGNAGAGCTCTGACTTATGTAAAGTCATTTAATGGTTTAATTATTCAGCATCCAGAAGAATATAATTTAAGTNGTGAGGGTATAGTCAATGAGGGTGAAATCTCAACAAGATTAGGGCTTAGTGGAATTCCTTATTATGCAGAAGCAATGATGATAGAAAGAGACTTATGGTTAGTAAGAGAAACTAATAGTCGATACCATGTTAGTCATGTTTCAACAAAAGCAGGAGTTAATATAATAAGGAAAGCAAAAGAGGAAGGTTTAAAAATTACCTGTGATACGGCACCTCCTTATTTCATATTAAATGAAATGGCCATTGAGAATTACAAGACATTTACAAAACTCTCTCCTCCACTAAGAACTGAAAAAGATAGAATATCTGTTATCGAAGGTCTGCAAGATGGAACAATAGATGCCATAGCCTCTGATCACATGCCACAAGACCAAGACGCAAAAAGATTACCATTTAATCAAGCAGAATATGGTGCCGTAGGATTAGAAACTTTGCTTCCTTTAAGTATAAGCTTAGTTAAAAATAATTTTTTNAGTATNGAAAAAGTTTTTTCTCTAATAACCACTAANCCTGCCAAAATAATGAACNTNGATTCNNGTAAAATANAAGNAGGNAATGATGCNGATATTATGATTTTTNACGAANATAAACCATGGAAAATAAATCCAGANGAATTTCATAGNAAATCNAAAAATACTCCTTTTGATGGAATGTTAGTAGAAGGTAAAAATTTAATGACTTTTGTAAGAGGTAGGCTTGTATATAAAAACTTATGACTATAGTTATTTTTGTATTTTTTTTAGGTTATTTTTCAGGGTCAATACCTTTTGGTTTGCTATTATCAATTTTATTAAAAAAAAAGGATCCACGTAATTTAGGCTCAAAGAATATTGGTGCCACTAATATAGCAAGAATAAATGGATGGAAGCTTGGATTATTAACATTAATACTTGATATATTGAAATCCTTCATACCAGTAAAAATTTGTTATATTTTTTATCCTGATTACTTATCATTAATATCCATTTCAGTTTTTCTTGGTCACCTTTTTCCATTCTGGTTGAAATTTAAAGGTGGAAAGGGTATTGCTGTTTTGATTGGAATACTTTTTGGGTTATCATATTTATACGGAACCTTTTATTTGTTATCATGGTTATTAATTGCATATATTTTTAAATACTCTTCTCTTGCTGCAATAATTTCATCAATTTCAATTTATTTATTCACCTTAATTCAAGAAGATATAAATTATTCTTGGCTCATACTTTTTTTTAATGTGTTTATATTTTTTAAGCATAAAGAAAATATTAGAAGGCTCTTTAATAAAACTGAGTCCAAGATTAAATTTAAAAAATAATTTTTAATTTTGACAAACAACTTCGTTAAATATACAAAACAGAATATTTAGTAAAATGAAATTAATTGTTGTTGAATCACCATCAAAAGCGAAAACCTTAAAAGGTTATCTAACTTCAGATTATGAAGTTATTGCAAGCGTAGGTCATTTTAGAGATCTACCCAAAAGTGGTATGAGTATTGATGAAAAAAATGATTTTAACGTTGATAAATGGGAAATAGATAAAGAAAAGATAAACCCAGTACTACAGCTCATTAAAAAAGCTGATGAAATCCTATTAGCTCCTGATCCAGATAGAGAGGGAGAGTTAATAGCCTGGCATTTATTGGAAATTTGCAAAGAAAAAAAACTTCTTAATGGAAAAGAATTTAAAAGAATAGAGTTTAATCAAATAAATAAAAGTACAGTATTGAAGGCTATTGAAAACCCTAGAGATATAAATACCAACTTAGTAAATGCCGCAATAGCAAGAAGGTTTCTTGATCGTTTTTTTGGGTATAAGATCTCACCAATAACTAAAAGAAGAACTATATTTGGGCAGAGTGCTGGGAGAGTTCAATCTCCAGCTCTAAGAATTTTAGCTAACAGAGAAATGGAAATAGATAAATTTGTTCCAATAGAGTTCTGGGAAATTGGGGTTAAACTTGGTAAAAAAAATAGTGAGCTTATTGATTTTAAGCTTTTCAAAAGAAATAGTGATAAATTAGATAAACTTTCGATAAAGACTGAATCAGATGCATCGAATATAATTAAAGAATTAGATGGAATAGATTTTAAAGTAGATGCTATTGAGAAAAAAGAAAAAAAAAGGAATCCATATGCACCATTTTCTGGCTCAACAATGCAGCAGGACGCATCATCAAAACTTAATTTTGACCCAAAATTTACTAATCAGATTGCACAACAATTATATGACGGAAGTGCATACAAAGAGGGAGGGGAAGGTCTCATAACTTATCCGAGATCTGATTCAATTTCTTTATCTCAAACAATGATTGAATCATGTAGAAAAATAGTTTTCGGAACATATGGAAAAGAATATTTACCATCGTCTCCGAATATTTATAAAAAAAAAGCAAAGTTTGCTCAAGAGGCGCACCAACCAATAACTCCAACAAATCTTAATTTGAGACCTAGTGATTTAAAAGGTAAATTAAATGAAAACCAGTTTAAACTTTATGAATTAATATGGAAGAGAACTATATCCTCACAAATGGTCTCAAGTATAAATCAAGAAACAAGTGTCGTTGTCAAAAATGGCGAGTTTTTCTTTAAAGCTTCTGGTTCAATTCTAGTTTTTGATGGTTATAAGAAAGTATATAATTTCAATGAAACCGATGAAAACGGAAAAAAATATCTGCCGGTTTTTAATAAAGGTGAATTATTAGAATGCAGTGGAATTGAAAAAAAACAATTTTTTACCACACCACCAAATAGATATTCTCAAGCAGGTTTAATAAAAAGATTAGAAGAACTTGGAATTGGAAGGCCATCAACTTATGCATCAATAATTGAAAAGTTAAAAGAAAAAAACTATGTGGTTATAAAAAATAAATCAATGGTTCCAAATGCAAAAGGAAAAATTTTATCAAAATTCCTGGAAAATTTTTTTACTGATTTTGTGGAATATGAGTTTACTGCAGAATTAGAAAAGCAATTAGATCAAATTACTAAAGCTGAAGTAAATTGGAAAGACACTCTAGCAAAATTTCTTAAAACACTTAATGAAACTGTTTCAAATGTAGAGAAGAAAAGTATATCTAATGTCATAGATTTGATAACAGAAAAAAGTGAAGAATTGATTAAAAATAAAAAATGTCCAAAATGTAACGACGGTGATGTTACTATTAAATTTGCGTTTACTGGACCCTTTATTGGTTGCTCAAACTATAGTAAAGATGGGGGGTGCAAATATAGTAATAGTTTAAACGATGAGGATCCAGCAAATCAATTAATTGATGGTGAAGTATTGATTGGTGAACATCCAGATACTAATAAACCTATTCAATTAAAAAAAGGAAGGTATGGATTATATTTAGAAACAGAAAAAGATGATGGAAAACTAAAAAGAGCAGCAATACCAAAAAGTATAGGAATATCAGAAGTTAATTTAGAAAAAGCAATTGATATTTTAAAATTGCCAAGAGATATAGGAGTCCACCCAGAAACAGGTAAAAATATAATTGCTGCAATTGGCCCTTTTGGACCATATATTAAACACGAAAGCACACCATCACCAGTTTATGTTAATTTAAAAGACGATGATGTTTTATTTATAGGACTAAATAGAGCTTTAGAATTAATTACAAAAAAAGAAGAGTTGAATAAAGGGATTGAAATCGGTACCGATCCAAAAACTAATAATAAAATTTTACTAAAAAAAGGGAAATTTGGTTATTATTTTGAAATTGAAAATAAAAAAAAAGAATATGATAGAGTAAGTTTACCTAGAAAACTTTCAGTTGAAAATATTACCATAAATGATGCCTTAGAAATAATAAATGCAAAAAAGAAAATACAAAAAAAGCCAAAAAAAAAAAAGAAATTTAAATAAAAAATATAAATTTAATTTAGACACTATTATTGAAAGTGAAATTAAAAAAAATTTACTTAGAACTGATTTTCCAAAAAATATAACCACTAAAGATCAATTGAGTAAAATTAGTAAAAGTTCTGACCACCATGATTATACTCATATTCCATTTATTACAATTGACGGAGAAGACAGTAAAGACTTTGATGATGCAGTATTTGCTATTAAAAAAAAAGGTTGTATAGAAATAATGGTTGCAATTGCTGATGTTTCTTTTTTTGTAAAACAAAACGATCCAATTGATATTGAAGCAAAAAAAAGAGGCAACTCATATTATTTTCCAAATAAAGTGATTCCAATGTTGCCGGAATCTTTATCTAATGATGCATGCTCTCTTGTTCCAAATAAAGAGCGTTTGTGTATCATAGTTAGTGCAAAGATTGACATACTAGGAAAAATAATTTCTTCAAAGATTATTCGTGGTATTATTAGATCACGAGCTAGATTGACTTATAAAGAAGTTGAATCATATATTAAAAAAAAATGCACCAAAAAAGAAGATTATCATGAAACATTAAAAAACCTTGAATTAGCTTATTTAGTTTTAAGTAAAAAGAGTAAAAATCGAGGAAAAATAGATTTTGATTTAGAAGATTATAAAATAGTAAAATCTAAAGATAGTAGTTCTTTTAATTTTTTAAAAAATAAGAGTTATACATCAGAAAAGATTATTGAAGAGTTAATGGTTTTTGCTAATAATATCGTTGCATCATATTTCGCGAAAAAAAAAAAAAAATCATTATATAGAAATCATGAAAAACCAAGTGAAGAAAAGTTGGTAAA
>NHJI01000062.1 GCA_002169685.1 Rickettsiales bacterium TMED211
ACATATAACCTGTTAACAACTTTTTTCAACAGTTAATTTACATTCTTACATTACCAAAGAAACAGTTAAAAAAAATTGTGGGATAATTAATTTTGGATAAAAAAAACCTGACTGATAAGCCAGGTTTCAAGGTAATTAAATTAAAGTAGTGAGATTACTTCTCAGCACAAGCATAAGAGTTAATTTCTAAACCTACTGAAATTTCAGCAATTTTTGGTGTATTCCAAGCCATGTTTATTCCTTTATATAATTAATATTAATCANAATATAATAGGGNGAAACTTAATTTTATCTGAGTTAAGCATTCATAGTAGGTTAATGTAGATTTATGCTTTTTTATTAGAAGAATTAAATATTGTCTAGTGTTCCACTTAAAATATATTTTAATATCCTAACAACTTGATTTTGGTTTTCAGCTACTGCAGATGCAAATGCATCTACTTCTTTAAGTGCATGTTGATGGTCTTCACTATGTATAACGATTACTGATTTATTTAATGCGGCTGCATAACCTGCATCGAAAGCTGCATTCCATTGTTTATATTTTTCTCCAAATTTCACAANAACGACATCACAATCTTTAATAGATTTTCTAGTTTTAATAGAATTGATTTTTGCACCTTTATTATCTTTCCAAAAGTTTTTTTCTTCCAATCCAAGTATTTCAACACCACAGTTATCTGAGGANTCATGATTTGTAATAGGTGCAGAGAAGTTAATACTTAAATCTTCTTTATCACAAAGTTGGATAATTTCTTCTCTCCAATCAGTATGAATCTCACCTGATAAATAAACGTTTAACATTTAATAATCCTTTCTTTTACTTGTTGTTATTAATATTAAATAATAATCATTTAAAAAATTTCTTTGACTGNGATCTTGAGCTAACCAAAAAAACTTTAATGTATTTCTTTAAAAGTTTAAATCCAGGAAAATATTTTAGATATCTTGTAATAATCTCAAGTTTTTTGACTAAACTATGGTCCTCATATCTAAAATCTTTAGAAGAGTCATTTTTTCCCCCATTATCAGTTGGAGCNGAGACAGTATCTGTTCCATGTTTATTGATAAGAAAAGCAACAATGGACTCATAAATCTGGATAGACCATACTCTTTTNTCAGATTCGATATTTGAGAAACTACTAAATCTAAAGTTTATGTGATCTATCAATTTTTTTGTATAATTTATAAATGAATACTTCTGATTCCCAAAACCAGACATATAAGAAGTGTGAGTATCCTCAACAACAAGAATCCCTCCATCATTAATATTTCTAAGTAACATTTCTGTGGTTATTATTTGTTGATCATAAGTATGTCCACCATCATCTAATACAATATCAATCTTCCCTACCTTATTTATAAAGTCATACCAAAACTGTTCATCTGATTGACTTCCAATGAAAATTTCAAACCCGTATTTTTCCCATTTTTTTGCATTAGGATTCATATCAACTCCAATAATTCTAGCACCTTTCCCAAAAAACTTCCTCCACATAAAAAGTGACCCACCTCCAAGCACACCGATTTCAAGGAAAGTTATTTTTTTATTACGAAATCTGNCAAATAAATTATCGTATACTTGAAAGTATGTATTATGTTTAATACTTCTATATGGACTNTGGGAATAAGCTAAAAAGCTCTTAGATTTTTTCATTATTTACCCANCAATATTATATGTTTTGTGACTATTTATTAAATTTAAAAAAAAATAGTTATAAAAAATATCTTTTTCGGAAACAATGGCTACCTAAAAAATTTAAANTATCATCAGATTTTTTTATTCTAAAACATCTCTTTAATAACCTAGTACTAATTGGTANTAATGAGTATATAATGATTAAGCTATAAGCAGTAGAGAAAAATTTAACGAACTAAATGGTGAAAAATGAACTACATAAAAAAAATACCAAATTTTAAAGCAGCTAACTTCCTAATCAGAGGCCCTCTTGCTATTGTTTTTATTCTACAAGGACTATCAAAATTACCACTCGATATATCTGATGCAGAAGCTTACGGCTTACCTNTTTCAGTTTGGTTCTTTGTTGCTTGGGGTGAGTTGCTTTCAGGTGTTGGTTTATTAATAGGGGGATTATTAGTAACGGAAAATCTTAATGTGTACGGAGGGGCATTGACTCGTTTTTGTGGNATTGTAATTTGTGGTATTATGACAGGAGTGATACTAATGCAAGAACCAGATAGTATCATTGATGTTTTGCTCTATGACAATTTTCACGTGATGATGTATTGTGGAGGGTTGTTTTTTGCACTTAGAGGAAACAGAGTTTATACAAAGTAAATATAATTTCAACTTAACAGTCCATATCCAAGGTACATAAATCACTTACAAATGTGACNTATACTAATGCTGCAAGTTATATATGNTCGTGGGAATTATGGATTTCNAATCTAAGCATCTGNANGGTTAAAGTATAATTTTGGAAAATCTTTTATTGCTCGACATGTTGGTATATNGGGATATAAAATTTAGACATAACTGCTATGATTTTATTATGTCTCGGACTTCCTTTGTGTTCTCTAGAAAAGAAAAATGTCCTGAATTATTAATTGTTTCATATGCATCAGCATTTAAAAGATCCTTAGTTTCCAATTTATTAGATTCTTTTGCCCAATCATGGCTTCCATAGATAAGCTTTAGAGGTACTTTTACNTTTTTATATAATGCTTTAACTCCATTTTTTTTATTAAATTGGGAAAGAACAGATCTAAAATGGTAGACATATCCTTTTTTATTAAGGGAAGTGCATAAAAGATCTAAGTAATCATTAGGAAGTTTTGTAGAATCAAAAAAACCACCACTCATAATATTTTTTAGTATAAATTTATTTTCTAAAGCTGCAAATAGATTACCAACAATTGGTAAACCCACGTGAAATAATATAAATTTTGCAAAGAAATTTCCTCTTTGAATCCCTTCTCCAAAATATGAATCATAGTCATACGGATTAAACATAAATATTTTTTTTATTTGTTTGGGTGCCTGAACTGAAACACTCGCAGCTAAAACTGCTCCTATCGACTCACCAACAATGGTAAGATTTTTTATTTTTAGATCCGTAATAAACTTTAAAACGGAGTTTGTAAAAAAAGATAGATCATAATTTGTTTTATTATTAATTGGTGAATCTCCAAATCCTGGAAGGTCAATAGAATATACGCTATTAGTGTTTTTTAATAAATCACCTAGTTTGTCAGAATACTCTAATCTATTTCTAAAAGTATGTAGGAGAAGAAAAGGGTCACCTTTTCCAATTTTCTTATATCTTATATATGTTCCATCATCCAAGTAAAATTTTTCATATTCCATAATGTGCTCCNTAAAAAGTATATACACGTGTATATACTTTATTAACATATGTTACTTTTAAAAATTTGTAAAGTATTATATCTTAAGTTATGAAAAAAATTATTAAAATTGAAGAGTTGCAAAAATGTTCTTGTTTNAATTTGAGGTTTATGGCCAGAGAATTAACCAACAAGTATAATGATGCTTTGAAATATAGCGAAATCAACTCAACACAAATTCCCATTTTAGCTATATTAAATATTTATGGTCAAATGGAGACTTCAAAAATCGCNAACNTATTAAATTTAGAAATCTCTACTGTGAGAAGGAACTTATCTATTTTAATAAGAAAAAAATTGGTTAAAGTTATTAAGAAAGATATTAATGGTAATCTACATTCTCTGACAAATGAGGGTTTTATAAAACTTAAAGAAANCCTTCCTGAGTGGAGGAAATCTAATAAATCAGGTAAAAAGAAGCTTAAAAATTATATAAAAATTTTAAAGAAAATTTCAGAGTAATACTTCTTATTTTTATACCTAATTAAACTCGAACAGACCTATTCCAAAGGATAGCTAATTTTGATAGATTATAAAAAAATTATTTCTATTCGTTTCAATCACTACAATCACCCATATTTTTTTTATCAAGAATTTCGGTAGATGGTGTTTGTTACTGAAGGACTTTAACGCAAAACAATTTTATTCATAAGTAAGTTAATTAATTTTTTTTCTAAGTTTTGACTGATCATTTTAATCCCTTTATNGTTAGGATGTTTTCCATCATCTAAATTGTATTCTGGATTTAGCGCTATACCTTCTAGTAAGAATGGCAAAAAAGAAGTTTTAAATTTTTTTGCAAGATCGGGATATATTTTATCAAAATTATTTTTATATTCTTTACCAAATGTTTCTTGAGATAATATGCCAGCAAGAAGTATATTTATATTTTTTTTTTGTAAAATCTTTAGAATCTTTTCTAAATTCTGTTTAATTATGATTGGGTTAATTCCTCTCAACATATCATTGGCTCCAAGACATAAAACAACAATATCTATATTTTTTTTTTCAAGCAACCAATTCAGTCTATTAAGTCCTGCATACGTCGTATCCCCNGANACACTGGCATTTGTAACATTGACGTCAAACCCTTTTTCTCTGAGACTTTTTTCCAAAACTGTTGATAAATGGAACTCTTCATCCAAACCATATCCGGCCATCAAGCTATCACCAAACAATACAATTTCTTGATTACAATAAACTTTTGTTGGTGTAAGGTTTACTCCAATAATCAACAAGAAAAAAAATCTTAAAATGGAAAATTTATATACATTAGATAACATCAACTTAAACTATCAATTAAATGGAAATGATATCAAGGTTTTAAAAAATATAAATTTTGAAATAAAAAAAAACGAAAGAGTAGCTATTGTAGGTGAAAGTGGTTCAGGAAAAACNAGTCTTTTNATGNTTATGTCNTGTTTAGAAGAACCAACGACAGGTTCGATAATTTTTAAAAATNAAGATCTTACTAAAGTAAGTGAGAGAGAAAAAACTGAAATAAGAAAAAAAAANATTGGGTTAATATTTCAACAATTTTATCTTATTCCAAATTATACCGCTATTGAAAATGTAATGTTTCCTATGCAAATAAATAACATAGAAGATGAAAAAGNAAAAGCCACATCAATTCTATCAGAAATTGGTTTGGGTCATCGNAAATATAATTTGCCATCTGAATTATCTGGAGGTGAACAACAAAGAGTGGCAATTGCACGCGCAATTTCATTTGACCCGGAAATTATTTTAGCGGATGAGCCTACTGGTAATTTAGATGAAAAAAATACTGAATTAGTCTCAGNTTTACTTTTAGATTATTCTAAAAAAAAAAAAATTAGTTTAATTTTAGTAACTCACAACATTAAACTGGCTAACAAGTGTGATAGGGTAATAAAATTAATTGATGGGAATATAAAGTTATAAAAATGAACTTTTCAAAGTATCTTCAATTTTTTATAAGAGAATTAAATAAAAATAAATCAAAAATAACGAAAGTTTTTTTTACAATCTTCATAAGCTTNNTAATTTTTTCTTCNGTAACAATCTTAAATAACAGTATTGAAAATGAAATTAAAAATAATTCAAGATTATTTCTTGGAGGCGACTTGGAATTATCCGCAAAAAATAAACCTTTAAATTCAGATTTTTTAGAAAAATTAAAAAAAGATTTTTTTATTACAGAAGTTATTGAATTTACTTCTATNATAAGAACTACCAATGAAGAAAGCAAAACCACAAGGATTAAAGTTATTGATAATTTCTATCCACTAATTGGAGAAGTAAAAGTTGAACCTATTGATTCATTAAAGTTACTAAAAAATAATCAAAACACTATTCTNATTGATAAAGCTACTAAAAATAACCTTNAACTNAAACTTGGTGATAAAATTAAAGTACAAAATACATCTTTTGAAGTTATTGGTGTGATAGNAAGCTTGCCAGATATGGGGGGAATTTTTNTTTTTGGGGATCAAGCTTTAATAAGTGGATCAAGTTTTAAAAAATTGAAAATAAATAATCTAGGAAGTTTTATAAATTTTAAATATAAAATGGTNAATAAGGATAATGATCAAAATCTNACGAATAATATTATTACAAATAANAACGTTTNAATNAAATACCCCAAAGANGTTAGCCAGAATTTAANAAAAATAATTGAAAATTTTATTTATTTTTTATCTATTATTTCAGCTTCAGCTATTCTGATATCAGGTATTGGTTTAAAAAATTCNTTGTTTTCATTTCTTAGCAACAATCAATTAAAGATTGCAATATACAAATCATTGGGACTGAGCGCACAGAATATTAAGATATTGTATTACATGCAAATACTTATTATCCTAATTATTTGCTCTCTTCTAGCCTATGTTGCAGCTATAATTATAATTTCTTTCTTTGACTATAGTCTTTTAAATTTTCTAAATATANAACTAAAAGTCAAATTTAATATCTATGAATACTTAATGATTCAATTCTTCAGTATCATGCTTTTTTTTATATTTGCCAAACCAGTGTTAGATAGCNTCGATCAAATAAAAGTCTCAGATTTATTCAGAAATAGTAGTACATACTTAAATTTAAATTACAGAAAAAAAAATCTTATAGAAATTAGTGCATTTTTACTAATTTTTATTTTTTCATTTTGTATTTTAAATGTTAAGCCTCAACAAACAGCTTTGTTCTTTTTTTTTCTCATAATTATTAGTTTTTTTTATTACTTTCTATCTAAATCATATATTTTAATTTTAAATAGAATCAAAAATATTGATAATATCTCTGTAAAAATGGGAATCAAAAATCTGAACGTTTTCAGTAGTCTCAACTCTATAGTGATAATGACTATGGGGTTAGGTTTAACGGTATTATTTTTTTTAGGAATTTTATCTTCTAATATTAATAAAGAACTAAATAGCTCTATACCTAAAAATGCTCCGAATTATTTCTTTATAGGAATTCAAAAAAATGAATTAGATATATTCTCAGAACAAATTTATGAAATTGATAATAAAGCAGAACAAGTAATCGTTCCCATGATAGCAGCAAGAATAAAGGCTATCAATGATAGAAAACCAAAGGAATTTATAGAAGAGAATAACAAAAGTTTTTGGTTTATTAACGGCGAAAGAAGAATATCTTGGTCAAAATATCCCCCAACTAATAACTCAGTTGTGGAAGGTAATTGGTGGAATATAGATGAAAAAAACAACCTAAAACTCTCCTTAGACTCTAAAGTCGCTAAGGATCTGAAATTAAAAATTGGAGATACTATTACATTTGATATTTATGGCAAACTAATTACAGGAACTATTACGAATTTTAGGAAAGTAAACTATAGGGATTTAAATATTAATTTTGCAATCTTGTTTAATCCTGAGTTTGCATCAAAAATACCTCACGAATTTTTATCTACTATAAAGTTTAAGAATGAAGAGTTGCTGAGTTTAAATAATTTATTAAGAATGTTGCCAAATATTACTTATATAAATTTGACTGAGTATATAAACAAAACTAAAGTTTTTTTAAACAAGATCTTTATTGTTAGNATTTTAATATCAAGTGTNGTTATTTTAATTGGACTCATTGTANTATCAAATGCAGTAAGTGTAATAGGTAACCTTAAAATGTATCAAAATTTAGTTTTGAGAATCCTTGGTTTTGAAAAATCAAATATTATCAAATTAATAATATTTGAGTCTTTAATATTATTTATACCTATAATTTTCTTTTCATNGATATTTGCTNTTATATTCTCTTACATTTTTATAACTAATTTTCTAGGTATTACTTGGTACTTTTCCTNATCAGTTCCTTTAATTATTTCTGGTTTATTTTTATTAGTGCTAGTTTTGACTTTATTAATTTCAAACAGGAAGTATTTGAATTTTAATGCATATACTCTATTGAGGAATGATTGAAATTAATAAATTTATTAACTAATTATTNTAAATAATATTTTCNNTGATATCTGGATGTTGTGATGAAACCTTNAAATAACTATTTAAAAATTTCTTTAGCAGGTATNTGTTCTACTTTNATAGCAATTGGTTTTGGTAGGTTTATCTACACACCTATATTACCTAACATGCAGNATGACTTAAATNTTAGCTCAACAACNATGGGAATAATCTCCTCATATAATTATTTTGGCTATCTTATTGGTTCAATTATACCAATCATTTGGAAATTCAGTNATTTTAGAAATATGATTATTTTTTCTTCAATATTTTCTGTAATCACAATTTATTTGATGGGATTTACTGCTGATATAAAATTTTTCATAATTTTAAGATTTTTATGTGGGTTATCAAGTGCNTTTGGCTTTGTTTTTACCATATCTTTCATGTTCAATTTTTTTAAAGATTTTGAAAATAAAACTTTACAACTTTATCATTTTTGTGGAATAGGACTTGGTATAGTTATCGGAACTGTGACTGTTTGGATTATTTCAATGGCTGGCCTCTTTTGGAATCATCAATGGTTGATTGTAGGTTTTATTGGAATTTTATTATGTATACCTATAATTATTTTTATTCCAAAACAATTAGATTTAGTTACTNAAACTAGAAGTCAAATTAAAAGTAAAGTGAAAACAGACTTTATTACTATATCANTNGGGTATTTTTTTTTTGGTGTTGGTTATATAATTTTTGGAACATTTATAAGTGCAATAGCNAGAGATTCATTTGAAATTCCTTCATATCAATATCTTTCTTGGATTATCGTCGGATTTTTTGCGATTCCTTCGGTTCTCTTTTGGGACTGGATATCTAAAAAAATTAGTATAGACTTTTTATTATTCCTTTCTTGTTCAACGGTTACTTTNGGTGTCTCATTTTTATTGTTTAATAATAACCTAAATTATTTCTTAATTTCTTGCTTGTTATATGGTTTGGGTGTTCCGGGATCTGTTGCGTTAGTCCTTGTTGAAGGGAAAAAAAGATTCATTGGAAATGTTAATATTTCAGTTGCTATTATGACTTCTGCATTTAGNGTTGGCCAAATATTAGGTCCATATATTTCAGGTATTCTTATTGACTTAGAAAACAACTATAAAANCTCGATATTCTTNGCCATTATTTGTTTGGTTTTATCAAGTATTTTGATGNTNGATCCAAGAAGATTTAAAAAAATNTAAATCNCCTNATAGAGACNTTNCAGNTTTNATTTGAAGGAATATATTCNTAAGAATANATTNTTTTGAATCTACAGANTCGAATACCTTTTCTATTTNAAACTGTTGGCATATATTTTGCGATTTAATTTTATGGTCAAAAACAACAATGAAGTATACCAAACTCTAGATTATATCCCAGAATTTAAATGTGTTGGAAAAGATTGCATAGATTCTTGCTGCATAGGTTGGAATATAGAGTTTGATAAAAAAACATATCAAAAATATAAGAACTCATCAGATAAAATAATTAATTCAATTTCTCAAAAATATGTGGTCAAAAAGGAAATTAAGTCAGATATGGCATATGCTAAAGTACAACCAAAAAAAAATTCCTGTCCATTTTTGACTAAGAATAATTTATGTAAAGCTCATAGTTTATTAGGAAAAGAAAATCTATCTCTTGGTTGTGCTACTTACCCGCGAATTATAAAAAAATTTAAAAGTACAAGTTTTATTTCAGGAGAATTATCATGCCCAGAAATTGCCAGACTTTGCCTTAGTAAGCCTAATTTAAAAACTAAGGAATTAACAAAAGATAAGTTAGAAAATATTTTTAATTCTAATCAAATCCATTCATTTGAAATTCCTAGAGATTTACCTAAGGATATCATGGAGTTTATTAAAAAAACTATTTTAAAGTTATCGAATAAAGATACATTTTTTAAAAACCTTGAAGAGATAATTCAATCATTATGTAAAATTCATAATATGGCTAAAAGTAGAGATTTTCGATCAGAAAAAGAGAAAGAAATTCTAAAAGAAAATAATTTACTAATGCAAATAGACTTTTTCCCAAAATTTTTTTTTACAAATTTAGCTGATCATTCTAGATTTCTTAAAATTTGTATCAGAGCTGCACAAAAAAGTATGTATTTTAATTATTCTAAAAAAGAATTCAAAAAAAATTTTATGTATAATTATAAATATAAATTTAAAAAATTTATGCGAGAAAATCAGTTTATTTTAAAAAATTTTTTTAAAAATGAATTTATAAAAAATGTTGAAAAATTTGAAATTTCTATAGATGTTTTTGACAACTTTATAAGAGAAGTATTGTTTCAAATAAATTTATCAAATTTTTTAATCATATGCCTTCTTTTCGAGGATAAAAAAAGATTAACAATAGACGACTACATAGAGGTCATGTCAGCGATTTCAAAAGATATTCAAAATTCAGAAGAAAAAAAGAAATTAATAATTAATTTTTTTAAAAAAATAGATAAAAATGACCTTAGTATCAGATTATTCGATATATATTAATTAATTTTTTTAAAATTTATGTTGTGTAACGCAGTCAGATATAAACGGATATTCCCCAAAGTTTAGAGGAGTTTGAATTCATTTCAATTATTGAAGATTATGAAGATGGTGAAACCTATTTTGACCATAAAGTGATAAAGAAAAAACTATCGCATCACCAGAAGATGCATCGGAGAAATTAAATAGTAGATTGTCGACTAAAATTTGATTAAAATTACAGGAAATTATTAATAAACATAAATATTGGAAATTCAAAATGTTTAAAAAAATAGAGATTTGGATTTTATATCTTGCAATTCTTTGTTCAATTTTATTTGCAATTTTTTTTGGTGTTTTAGTCAGACAAGAATTAGTAGGCACTGTGAAGCTCGGTCCTATTTCAAAGTTTGCTGTTTTTCTTACTGAAATTCCAATGAATATAAAAAAAATCTTTCATGTCACAAAAGACCCTGGAATTGAAAGCGCTGTTGGAGACGATTTTGAGGGAAAGTATGGTTTTGTTGGTGAACATAAAGGAGATGGAATTTTTCTTTTACTGTCAAGATACGACGGAGACATGAAAGAAGCAGTTGTTGAGTTGATTGATTTAAAAGGATTTAAGCTTATTCACAGGTGGAATCCAGATGTAAAATTAATAAATGAGCGTATAGATACTAATAGAGAAGAGTATAAGTTGCTTAATAGACATCTTCATGAAAATAGATACAAAATAGATTCTCCAATACTTGATCAAGATGGAAGTTTAGTAATTCATCCAAATGGATCAGCATTAGTAAAGATTGACTCTTGTGATAATATAGTTTGGATTAATGATGAAGATCATTTCCACCACATGGGTCAATTAGATAATGAAGGATACTTATGGATACCTTCTAGTATTTTTCCTTATTCTATAGATGAGAAAATGGTTGGAAAAAAATATGGTGATTTTATGGATGATGCAATAACAAAGATTTCATCAGAAGGGAATATAATATTTCAAAAATCTGTCCTTCAAATCTTTTTAGATAATAATTTAGAAAGCCTATTTTTTTCAAATCGAATATTTAATGGAGATCCTATTCATCTTAATGATATTCAACCAGTATCAAGTGACAGTAAATTTTGGAAAAAAGGCGATCTTTTTTTAAGTCTAAGAA
>NHJI01000063.1 GCA_002169685.1 Rickettsiales bacterium TMED211
ATTAAGTAAATCACAAGAGTTATTGAAAACTAATAAAAGAGAAGATTCACTNAATNAACAAATTGNAATNCTTTCNATAATTAAACGTATTTATAGTAAAATACAAATGAAATCATCAAAAAGTAACTCAAAACTTGAGAAAAAAGATGGTAAAGACTTAAAAGGTAATTCAACTGAATCTGAGACTAAATTTGATACACCAATAATATTCGAAAAAAATGATTTNGATAAAATAATTAAAAANATTAGGNAGATGGCNAATGAAAAGGATAGAAANATACGGGAAAAAGAATATTTAAAAAACCTATTACCTAAGTTTTAGTTAGTAATAATGGANAANTTTATTAATATATTCAACGCAAATATTGGTTATTCAAAAGACTCGATAATTCTTAAAAACATAAATTTGAAAATNNAAGAAAAAGATTTTGTAGTGATTCAAGGTAANAATGGTTCNGGAAAATCAACTTTATTGAAAACTTTATATATGAANTTNATTCCTATAAATGGAAATTTTTATCTATTAAACCANCTNATTNATAAAANATCTAAAATAAAAATTTTAGANTTACGAAAAAAANTTGGAGTTATNTTNCAGAATAACTATNTNATACCNTACTTNTCTATATATCAAAATATTGANTTAGCTCTTCAAATACAAGAAGANAAAGAAATTAACTTTTCAAAAAGAATTAAAGAAATCATTGAGTGGGTTGGTTTGAAAAATATGAANGAAAAAAAAATAGAGCANCTCTCAGAAGGACAAAGACAAAAAGTTATTATTGCNAGAGCACTAATTTGTCGTCCTAAAATACTTATTGCTGATGAACCAATGAAAAGTTTGGATGAGGAAACAAGAAATAAACTTTATTTTTTATTAAAATCAATCAATAAATTAGGAACTACAATTATTTTGACNGATAAAGAAAATAGTGTTGCAAAGAATATAGGGTCTAATTTTTATACACTTGTTGATGGTGAACTTAAGTAGTTTATGATTATTATTTCTAAAATATTTAATAAAATATTACTTGATATAGAAATGAAGTTTCTCTCAGGCCTTTCNTTTTTGATCATTAGTCTTGTCTGTTTCCATTTTATTTTTTATCTTAATTTTTATAATTTTTCTGGTGATTGGATAGAAAAAGAGTCCAGCTTAATAACTGTTCAAGTAATGCCCAATAAAGATGAGAAAAGAGTTCCTGACAAGATAAAACAAAAACTTGATAATTATTTTAATGAGAAAGAAGGTATTTTATCTGAAGATATTCTTGATGATTCTATGATAAAAGATGATTTAGGTTTAAGTGATTTAAATTCATTTTCAAATATCAGAATCCCATTAATATTTCAGCTTAAAGTTAAAAATGTTACTACTTTAATAGATAAGCAAGAAATAATACCAATAATTAAGGATAGAAAATTTCAAGTTCATTATCATAAGAATGATTTATATGAAATTTCAAATTTTATTTATAGAGTAAAGATTTTTATCTTTCTCTTTGGGACTGTGATTAGTTTATTATTTGTATTTTTGTTAACACTTCTTTTAAAAAGCACACTCAAGATTTACGATAAATTTTTTGAAATAATACAGATTATGGGAGCAAATAGTATTAAGATTTCAGCTAATCTTTCATTTATTCTAATGAAGAAAATACTTCCAGGCTCTATTTTAGGAATGCTGTTTGCCTCTATTACCTCTTACCTTATAATAAAAATATTTAATTTTCCTTCTTTTAGTTCAGATTCCTCGTTAATTTTTACAAATGATTTTACAAGTTTTTTTTATCTAGTTTCTTTTCTAGTAGTAGTGCTTGTATTATTATTCCTATATTTATTATTATATTTATTTTATTTTTTAGAAAAGAGATTTTTTGCATAGAAATACAAAACATATATATTTTGTTACTTTTTTGATAGTTGTAAGTATATTTTGGTGGTTCTTTTACCTTTTGAATATATTTCCGGAAAAATATTATACAAAGCTAGAAAATATCAAATATAACCCCAAGTCTGTTATTATAGTTTTAACTGGCGGTAAAGGGAGATTTGAAAAAGGTCTATCCATTTTAAAAGATAATATTAGTGAAAAGCTATTTGTTTCTGGGGTTTTTCCGGGAGTTGATCTTAAAAAAAAATATATCTCAAATACATACGAATCTGAACTTTTTGATTGTTGTATTTATTATGGAAATAAGGCGATTAACACAAAAGAAAATGCAGCAGAAGTTAAAGAATGGATAGAAAGCAATGATATTGATACTATTCTCCTTGTTTCTTCATATTACCACCTACCCAGATCTAAAATAATTTTTGAAAATGAAATGCCGCNNATAAATATTTTTTTAATCCCCTCTGATGATAATTTTTTTGAATCAAAAGAATTTCTCACTCATTTGTTCAATCTTAAACTAATGGTTGTTGAGTATTCGAAGATAATTTTTATTACTATTTTTGGAATCTAGTGGAATTTTTAAGAAGTTTATTTTTTTATTTATTATTTTATATATGGACAATTTTTTATTTTGTCATTTTTTCACAAGTNCGCTTCTTTTCGAAAAATTTTACAATAAAGATTGCAGAATTTTGGTCCGTATCTGTTATGAAGCTTACAAGTAGGATTTTATTAATTGATTATGAAGTGGAAGGTAAAGAAAATATTCCGGATAAACCATTTATTATTGCTTCTAACCANCAATCTGCTTGGGAAACATTTTTCCTCCCTATTATATTCACAAGATCTGTCTTTATTTTAAAAAAAAACCTNAAAAATATACCTATTTTTAGAAGCTATTTCAAAAAACTAGGTTTCATATATGTTGATAAGGATAATNGTTTCTCATCGATGAAGTCACTTTTAAAAAGTGCNAGTGATAGAATTGATCATGGAGTTTATTCAATAATAATTTTCCCAGAAGGAACAAGAGTTAGACCAGGAGAAAAAAAAGAGTTAAGTNCTGGTGTGAGTGCTATATATAAAANTCTTTCCATTCCAGTANTTCCTATCAGACTCAATTCTGGCGAATTCTGGGTAAATAAAAGATTTATTAAAAAAAGAGGGAGAATTTTAGTAAAAATACATAAGCCAATAATGCCGGGATTAAATAAAGAAGTTCTTATGAAAATGTTAGAAGAAAAACTTTAACTTTGTTTTAAATCAATTATTTTTTTTCTTACAGTCTTAGCTTTTTTTATAAAATTATATATATCCTCAGACCTATTATAATCTATCAAATCTCTGAAATTTTTTAAATCATTAATGAATTCATCTAAAGTATCTAATACATTATTTTTATTATTNAAAAAAATNTCTCGCCACATTTCAGCATCNGAGGAAGCAATTCTTGTNAAATCTCTNAACCCTCCAGCTGAAAAATTAAGTAAACTTTTCCNNNCTTTATTATTATGATTAATTGCTGTTCCNACAATTGTGAAGGCNATAAGATGAGGNAAATGAGANGTTATNGACATAATTNTATCATGTTCTTTTGCAGTCATTANTGAAACNCTCATTCCAAGAGTTTCCCATACTTTTTTTAGTTTTGAAACATTTTTCCTTGGGTTATTTTCTGGTGTGATTATACACCATTTATTTTCAAATAAACCTTTAGTTGCATTTTTGGCTCCAGAGAACTCAGTGCCTGCGATAGGGTGGCCAGGGATAAAGTCTGAAACTTTTCTTATATCTGAAAATATTTTTTTTGAGAAAATATTTTTAACAGAACCAACATCAGTTACAATTGAACCTTTTTTTAAAAAAGGTAATAATTTTTTTATACATTCTTCTATTTGAGAAACTGGTGTACATAGAAAAAATAGATCACTATCTGCTATTTTTTCATTGATTTTACTTAAACCAATATCAATGCAGCCTTTTTTNATTGCATCGTCTAAGTTTTTTTTGTTTTTATCAATCCCAATAACTTTTCCAACAATCTTTTTTTGCTTTAAAGCTAAACCTATTGAGGCACCAATTAATCCGGGTCCCACTATAGTAATTTGCTTAATAAAAATATTATTTTTTTTCATATTTTTTAATAATAAATTTTAACTCTTTAATTAATTTTCGTAGTTCATTTTCCTTACCAATAGAAATTCTAAAGTAATTTTTAAGATCGTAATTATCAAGGTCCCTTACATAAACTCCTTTTTTTTTTAATTCTAGAACAATTTTTTTAGCCGATATTTTTTGTAGTTTATTTTTTATAAGAATAAAATTTGTAAAACTATCAAATGCTTTTAAACCTAATCCATTAATCTGCTCAATTAACCATGCCNTCCANTTAAAATTATGTGAAATTGACTTTTTTAAGAAACGTTTATCCTTCAAAATAAGAGATGCTGATACTTGGGCAAATGTATTAACATTGAATGGACCACGTATTTTTTCTAGAGTTTCTATAATTTCTTTAGACGAATATCCCCAACCTATTCTAAACCCTGCCATAGCAAAGACCTTT
This sequence comes from Rickettsiales bacterium TMED211, assembly GCA_002169685.1. Next base: position 4,464 of record NHJI01000063.1, read on the forward strand.
GAAAATGTTCTTGTGACAATAATATTAGGAAATGTTTTAACTAGATCTAACCCATCAGAAAAATTTTTATCTAAAACAAATTCTGCGTAGGCTCCATCTATTACAACAATTATATCTTTAGGTATTTTCTTTAACATCTCAATCAATTCATTTTTAAAAAGCACCAAACCTGTTGGATTATTTGGATTAGCTATAAATATAACTTTAGTATTCTGATTAATTTTTTCTATAATATTCTTTGGACTAATATTAAGTTTTTTGGTTTTGGCAAAGACAACCCTAGCTCCTACAGAATGTGCTATTATTGGATAATATAAAAAACTATATTGACTACAAATTACTTCACAATTTTCTTGAGTNAAAGCAAGACCAATAAGAGATAGAATATCATCAGAACCATTTCCGCATATAATTTGATCAGGGTTTATCCTAAACTTTTTAGATATTGACTTTTTTAAAATTAGCGAGTCTCCATCGGGGTATTGATTTGAAGTTTGAACATTTTTACTTGCTATATCTCTTATTTTTTTTGGAATCAGAAACGGTGACTCATTTGATGACAATTTAATATTCTTTTTGTTATCTGACTCACCAGGTATATATTTTGCAATATTACTAATACTTGATTTGATATTTTTTAAATAAAGTTTTTTTGATTTTTCTGTTAACATATTTAATTAAACAAATAACTAAAATTATTTTGACTACAGAAACAACATAGCTATGATGCGTTTTAAGTCAAGTGATCTCAAGAAGATAGATTAAAAAAAATTTAATGTCTGATTCAATTATTAATATAACAAAAAAAAAGACACTCAATTTAGATTGTGGCGCGAAGTTANAAAAGTGTGAAGTTGCATATAAAACATATGGAAAGCTCAATAAAAAAAAAACAAATGCAATTTTAGTTTGTCATGCTTTAACTGGTGATCAATATTGTAGCGGTATGCATCCCTTAAAAAAGAAAAGAGGTTGGTGGTANAATGTTNTTGGANCTGACAAGGCAGTAGATACTAAANAGTTTTTTGTTATTTGNAGTAATGTTATTGGGGGGTGTCAAGGAAGNACTGGACCATCAAGCATAAANCCAGAGACTAANCANAGATATGACCTTACATTTCCTGTTATCACNATAGCAGATATGGTTAANGCACAAGTTAGACTNATTGATGCATTAGGTATAGAAAAACTATTTGCTGTNATTGGAGGTTCAATGGGAGGAATGCAAGCTTTACAATGGGGTGCAAATTTTCCCGAAANGACTAATGCTATCATTCCTATTGCTACTTCATATAGACATTCAGCACAAAATATTGCNTTTCATGAAATAGGTAGGCAAGCTATTATGTCAGATCCTAATTGGTATAAAGGTAAATATATTTCAAAAAAAAATAACCCAAGAAGAGGGTTGTCTGTAGCAAGAATGATTGCTCACATAACATATTTATCTGAGTCTGCTTTACAAAGAAAATTTGGNAGAAANCTNCAACAAAGNGACTCACTATCATATGAGTTNGANGTCGATTTTCAAATTGAAAGTTACTTAAAACATCAAGGGTTTTCATTCGTAGAGAGGTTTGATGCAAATAGCTATCTATATATTACTAAAGCGATGGATTATTTTGACCTATCAAATAAAAAAGGGGGCCTATTTGATTTATTTAAGAATAATAAATTAAANTTCTGTTTTTTTTCATTTTCCTCCGATTGGTTGTTTCCTACTATGGAAACAAAAACAATTATAAAATCACTCAATAGTTGCGGTGCTAACGTNAGCTTTGTTGAGATAGAAACTGATAAAGGACATGATGCATTTTTACTTAATGAGCCNGAGTTTCATAATATTTTGAATGGTTTTGTTAATGGTTTAAAAAAAAAAGTAGAGATATGAAGTTTAATTTAAGGAAAGATCTGGAGATAATCGTAGAATTAATAAAACCAAATGAAAAGATTTTGGATGTTGGNTGTGGTGAAGGAATCCTTTTAGAATACNTATTAAAAAATAAAAGTGTTGATTGTAGAGGAATTGAAATAAATCAGAAAGGAGTNAACAAATGTGTAGAAAAGGGACTTTCAGTTATCCAAGGTGATGCTAATATTGATCTAAAAGATTATCCTGATGANTTTTTTTCATCTGTTATTTTAAGCCAAACAATTCATGCAATGATAGATCCTGAAAATGTAATTAAAAATTTAATTAGAATTAGTAANAGAGCAATAATATCATTTCCTAATTTTGGTTATTGGAAAATAAGAAAGGACTTACTTATAGAGGGTAGAATGCCTAAGAATAAAATATTACCTTATGATTGGTATAATTCTCCAAATATTCACTTATGCACAATTAAGGATTTTGAAAAATTCTGTGAATTACAAAAAGTAGAGATCTTAGACAAAATTTTNATTAATTCAAGGATGAAGTCATTTAACCCATTTTTTTCTGCAAACCTCTCTTCATTCCAAGCAGTTTTCTGTATTACTAAATTATGATTGAGATAACACAAATTCCAGCCCTAAAAGATAACTATATATATATAGTTATTGATAAAGATACAAAAAAAACTGCTTGTATCGATCCATCTGAGTCTCAGCCGGTTTTATTATTTTTAGAGCAGAATGGGATAACTCTTGATTACATTTTAAATACTCATCATCATTCTGATCATGTTGGCGGAAACTTAGAATTAAAAAAAGAAACAGGGTGTCAGGTTGTTGGCCCAGAAATTGACAAGAAAAGAATACCTGGAATTGATATTTGTTTAAAACATAATGAAGAGTTTAAGTTAGGAAAAACAGTACTTAATGTTTTTGAGATACCCGGCCATACTTTGGGTCACATATGTTTTTATTCTAAAACTAATAATGCCTTATTTTGTGGAGATACTTTATTTTCTCTAGGTTGCGGTAGAATGTTTGAAGGGTCCCCTGAGCAAATGTGGAATTCATTAAAACTTTTAAGATGTTTGCCAGATGAGACAATAGTTTATTGCGCGCACGAATATAGTTTATCTAACTCATTCTTTGCAATTGAAATTGATCCTGACAATAAATGCCTGCAGAAAAAAGTTGAAGAAATTAGAGAAAAAAGAAAGCACAGAATACCTACAATACCAACATTACTTAGTGAAGAAAAAAAAACCAACCCATTTTTGAGAGTAGACGATAAATCTTTTACAAAAAAACTTGGTTTCTACGATAAAATAGATTACGAAATATTTGCGAAGATAAGGTTAATGAAGGACAATTTTTAGTCCATCCACAGTCCTCCATTAATTGATAGCGTTGCTCCATTAATGTAAGAAGCTTTATTAGATACTAAATACAGAACCATTTCAGCTATTTCTTCAGACTTTCCTAGTCTTTTTGTTGGGATAGTATCCACTATTTTGTTAAGAATATCTTCTCTAATAGCAGCTACCATTTCAGTGTTGATATAACCAGGTGCAATTACATTTGAAGTTATCCCTTTGCTAGCACNCTCAAGAGCTAGCGATTTGGAAAAACCAATCAATGCTGATTTTGTCGCAGCATAATTCGTTTGTCCAAACTGTCCTTTTTGNCCATTAACTGATGAAATATGGATAATTCTTCCAAAACCATTATCTCTCATTTCATTAATTACATTTGAAGTGAGGTTNAATATTGAGTTCAAGTTAACGTTTATAACTTGTTCCCATGCTTCCTTTTGCATCTTATGGAGTGGAGCATCTTTAGTTATTCCAGCATTATTAATTAGTATCTCAATACTACCGTATTCACTTTTAATTTTTTCAACCATTTCTTTGCAAGAATCATAGTTACTAACATCACATTTCATAACATCAATTCCATTTTTTTCTTTAAATTCTAGTGCAGCTTGATCGTTACTATTGTAGTTAGCAATAACGTTATAATCGTTGCTTTTTAATAATTGAGAAATTGATGCACCAATACCTCTTGTACCACCTGTAACTAGGGCAACTTTACTCATTTTNTAGTCCTTTCTATACACATAGCTATCCCTTGGCCGCCACCAATACAAAGAGTAGCGATACCTCTGGATTTATTTTGTTTAATTAACTCATGAATAAGGGTTACTAATACTCTAGCTCCTGATGCACCAATAGGATGTCCAAGAGCAATAGCACCACCGTTTACATTAACTTTTTCCATATCCCAACCCAGTTCATTACTGACCGCAAGTGCCTGTGCTGCAAAAGCCTCATTTGCTTCTATTAAGTCAAGGTCATTGATACCCCAACCTGCATTTTTCAAAGCCTTTTTTACTGCGTATATTGGTCCTATTCCCATTATGGATGGGTCAACTCCAACAGATGCCCAAGAAGTTATTTTAGCCATAGGTTCTAAGTTTAATTCATTAGCCTTATTTTCATCCATTAANCAAACTGCNGCAGCTCCATCGTTTAATCCTGANGCATTNCCNGCNGTNACTGTCCCATCTTTTTTAAAAGCAGGTNTCAAGGAATTNAGTTTTTCAGCAGTTGTTCCATGTCTNGGAAANTCATCAACTTCAAATAAAATATCTTCTTTTTTCTTTTTAATTTTTACAGGCACAATTTCATCTCTAAATCTATCATTTTTTTGCGCTTTTTCTGCTTTAATTTGAGAATTAGCAGCAAACTGATCTTGTTGATCTTTATCTATTTTATATTTTTCAGCAACATTTTCTGCAGTAATCCCCATATGATAGTCATTCATAGCGCACCATAAACCATCAATTATCATGGAATCTTTCATTTGACTATCTCCCATCTTGATTCCATTCCTAAGATTAGCGGTATGATGAGCATTACTCATAGATTCTTGTCCACCTGCGAGAACTATATCTGACTGACCTGTCATAATTGATTGTGCCCCAAGAGAAATAGCTCTTAAACCAGACCCACAGACTTGATTAACTGTTAGAGCGCTTTTTGAATCAGGAATATTAGTTAAACACGATGTTTGCCTGGCTGGGTTTTGCCCAGATCCGCCAGTTAAGACTTGTCCTAAGATTACCTCATCTATCTGATCTTTAGTTAACGCAGAGTCTTTGATTATTTCTTCTAAAACTAGTGCTCCAAGTTCTGAGGCTGATAGACTTCCAAATCCACCCATGAATTTACCAATGGGTGTTCTCTTTGCTGATGTAATTACAATATTTTTCATTTTTTTATAAATAAATTTTGATTTTGCTGAAAAAAATAACAAAAACTAAAAGAATAAGCAATACAACATTTTTTTTCATAAAAAAACTAATAAAATAAAGAAATAAAGCTTTAAAATAAAAAAACTTAGTTGTATAAAGATATAGAATTAAGGGATTAAAATATGTACGCGATATTTGAAAACGGTGGGAAACAATACAAAGTTAAAAAGGACGATGTAATCAAACTAGAAAAATTTGATTGTAAAAAAGATCAAATACTAAAGTTTGAAGAAATACTTTTTTATGGAGATGACAATGGTAGCGCTACCATAGGAACACCTTACGTCAAAGATGTTGTGGTCACATTAAAAGTAATAGATGTAATCAAAGATAAAAAAGTATTAATCTTCAAGAAGAAAAGAAGACATAATTATAGAAGAAAATTAGGTCATAGACAAAATGTTGTTCTTCTTAAAGTTACGGATATATTTCAAAAAAGTAAGAAGAAAAATATTTCTGAGGAGAAACCAGAAGTTAAAAGTGATAAGAAAAAAACTGAAATTAACCAATCTAAGGAGTAAGCATGGCTCATAAGAAAGCTGGTGGTAGTACAAGAAACGGAAGAGATACAGCAGGTAGAAGACTTGGTGTAAAAAAATTTGGAGGAGAGTCCGTTATTCCAGGAAATATAATCATTAGACAAAGAGGCACTAAATATCATCCTGGGAAATATGTAGGAATTGGCAAGGACCATACGATTTTTTCTCTGGAGAAGGGCAACGTTTTCTTCCAAAAAAAATCTCAAGGTAAAACTTTTGTAAATGTAATCCCTTCTAAGTCATAAAAAAAATAAATATTCATTCGAGGGATAAGAATGAAGTTTCTAGANGAGGCAAAAATTTACATAAAAGCGGGAAATGGTGGNTCTGGTTGNGTAAGTTTTAGAAGAGAAAAAAATGTTGAACGTGGNGGTCCGGATGGGGGAGACGGTGGAAATGGTGGTTATGTATATTTTAAATCATATCATAACCTTAATACTCTTATTGATTTTAGGTATCGACAACANTTTCTTGCGAAAACAGGACAAAATGGTGCCGGAAGAAAAAAATCTGGCTCCAATGGAGAAAGCCTTGTTATTAAAGTACCTGTTGGAACCCAAATTTTAGATGAAAATAAAGAATATCTTTATAAAGACTTCAGATCTGCTGGGGAGTCATTTCTCATAGCTGAGGGTGGAGACGGGGGTAGAGGAAATTTTAGGTTTAAAAGTTCAACAAACCGGGCACCAAGAAGATTTGAAAGTGGAAGAACTGGTGACGAAAAATGGGTTTGGTTAAAATTAAAACTCATAGCAGATATAGGTCTAGTAGGTTTACCTAATGCNGGAAAATCTTCTTTATTAAGAGTGCTATCCAATGCTTCTCCGAAAGTTGCTGATTATGCATTTACAACATTGAAACCTCAATTAGGCCTCTTGAGGCATTACGATAAAGATATTATTATTGCCGATTTACCTGGGATAATTGAAGGAGCATCTGAAGGCATAGGCTTAGGGCATAAATTTTTAGCTCATATAGAAAGATGTAAGCTAATAATTCATCTTTGTGATTTGTCTTGTGAAAGCGGTTTATTAGTAAAAAACTATAAACTTATTAGAAAAGAGCTTGAGAAATATGGGAATATAACGGGATTAAAAA
>NHJI01000064.1 GCA_002169685.1 Rickettsiales bacterium TMED211
TTAATTTCGAATTATCTAAAACTTTGTAACCGCATGATGATAATAGAAAAATAGATATTAAAAAGATTATTCTTTTACTAATTTTACTCATTAATTTTTAATTATGTAATTTATGATTTTATTTTTTACAAAAATGGTTTTTATAATAGTTTTATCAGTTATGTATTTTTTTGCTTTAATTGAATTTTTAACCAATATATTTACCTTCGTTTCATCAAGATTTCTTTTAATATCTAGCACATCTCTTGTTTTACCATTGATTTGAACTACCATTTTTACCTTAGTACTTTCTATAATATTCTTATCGATTTTTGGCCATTGATTTAGATTTTTACAATTTAAATTTGTCAAACATTCATAAGCTAAGTGAGGAGTGAATGGTATCATTAACTTCATAATTTTTATCATACATGAAACAAGAGATTTGTTACTTATCCCTTTATTAATTTCATCATTAAAATACCTATAAATTTCATAAAAATTTGCAATGGCGACATTGAATTGGAAGTGATTAATTGCCCTATCAATCTTATAGACATATAAATTTATATTTTTTTCAAAAATTTCTTGTTTTTTTTCGTTTATGATTTTCTCGTCTTTATCAATTATTAATTTATTTAAATTCCAGATTTTTTGTAGAAATTTACTAGATGAAACTACACCTGAGTCTGACCACTGAACATCTTTTTCTGGAGGACTATCTGATAAAATGAACCACCTTACAGAGTCTGCTCCATATTGTTTAATCATTATTTCAGGATCGATTGTATTTTTTTTAGATTTAGACATCGACTCCGAGGGACCTATTTTTACTTCTGTTTTATTGATTTTTTTTATAGCTTTTTTTTCTGAAATTTTTTCTACTTCTTCAGGACTTAGCCAGTTGCCTTTTAAATCTTTATAAGTTTCGTGACAAACCATTCCTTGAGTAAACAAATTTTTAAAAGGTTCAGAACACTTAATTTTATTATTAGTTTGTTTGATAGCCTTCATAAAGAATCTAGAATACAACAAGTGAAGAATTGCATGCTCAATTCCTCCAATATACTGATCCACTGGCATCCAATAGTTTGTTTGTTCATCGTTAAATGGACTCTTTTCATCTTTTGGAGAGCAAAATCTCAAAAAATACCAAGAAGAGTCTACAAATGTATCCAATGTATCTGTTTCTCTTATCGCAGGTTTTCCAGTTTTTTTATGGAATGTTTTTTTCCAGCTAGGGTGATTATCAAGGGGATTTCCAGAAGAATTTAGATCAATCTTTTCTGGAAGAGTAATTGGTAGCTCGCTCTTGTCAACTGGAACCACAGACCCGTCCTCTAAGTAAATCATTGGAATTGGACAGCCCCAATATCTTTGTCTTGATATACCCCAATCTTTTAGTCTAAACAAAGTCTTCTTTGTTCCAATTTTTTTCTTTTCAATTTTTTCGATTATATTATTCTTTGCTTGATCAATATCTAGATCATTTAAAAAATCTGAATTAATTATTTTACCTTCTCCAGTATAAGCCTCTTTCATTTGATCACCTGTTAATGATTTATTATCAGATACTACTTTTATGATTGGCAACTTGTACTTTTTAGCAAAATCAAAATCTCTTTGGTCATGAGCGGGACACCCAAAAATTGCACCGTTTCCATAATCCATCAATACAAAATTAGCTACGTATATTGGTAATTTTTTATCTTTAATAAAAGGGTGTTCAGCTAACAACTTTGTATCATAGCCAATCTTTTCAGCATTTGCCAGAGCTTCCTCTGTAGTTCCAATTTTAGAACATTCTTTTTGAAATAATTTAAAATCATCTTTATCACTAAAGTTTTTACAAATTTCGTGGTCGGATGATATAGCAATAAAACTTGCTCCAAAAATTGTATCTGGTCGAGTGGTAAATATTCTTATATTTTTACTTAAACTTTTAACTTTAAAATCTAATTCACAACCTATTGATTTTCCAATCCAATTTTTTTGCATAAGTTTAACTTTGTCCGGCCAACCTTTTAGGTCATCTANATCATTTAAAAGTTGATCAGAAAACTTTGTAATATTGAAAAACCATTGNGATAATTTTTTTCTTTCNACAACCGCATTTGATCTCCAACCTTTACCGTTTATTACCTGTTCATTCGCCAGAACTGTTTTTTCAATTGGATCCCANTTGACATAGGTTTCTTTTTTTGAAACTANNCCTTGNTTNTAAAAATCTATGAANAANTCTTGTTGATGCTTGTAATAATCTTTATTACAAGTAGATANTTCCAAATCCCAGTCTATCGATAACCCCAGCATTTTTAGCTGTTGTTTCATCATCTCTATATTTTGCTTTGTCCAGACCTCAGGGTTTAAATTATTTTGTCTAGCAGCATTTTCTGCTGGTAAGCCAAAAGAATCCCAACCCATTGGATGCAAAACATTGAAACCATTNAGATACTTGTACCTAGCTATAACATCGCCAATAGTATAGTTTCTTACGTGTCCCATATGAATTTTTCCAGAAGGNTATGGAAACATCTCCAGNCANTAAAATTTNTTTCCTTCTTTATTNNNAAGATTTGAAGNATGAAATTTTTTTTGCCACTTTTTTTCAATTGCTTGAAAGTTAACGCGTTCCATTNGGAAATTATTTCTTTTTCTTTTTAGACTCTTTTTCTANTACAGCTGCTTTTCTTANTATAGNAGTNTGTAATTCNTCTTTAATTTTTGTATTTGAAAGNAAAGTTACTNTACAATTTAAATTTGNTGAGCAAGTTTTTTGATGAACAATTACTTTTAAACTCTCACTTCTCACTTCATTAGCTAAAAACCTAAGTGAGATTTTTATCGCTTCCTCTGCAGAATTACTGTCCGAATACCAATCTGTAATGATAATACCTCCAGAATAGTCTACCGTGGTTAATGGAAGAAAGTCTAAAGTTTCAAGAGAAGCTCTCCACATAGGGTTAGAGGTACTAAATTCGTAAGATGTTTTNCCCAATCGTCCACCTAAACTTCCAATCCCAACNCCTCTTCCNTCCTCAATATTTTTTCTAGCTTTTGCTTTNGNTCCGTCAGGACGTTCTCGTTGATCNACTTTTTCATAATTTGCAAAACCTCCACAAGCAGTCAGAGATAAAAAAATCAAAATTACAGTCAATTTTAGTGGAAATTTAAGCTTAAAATTATTCATAATTTCTCTNGTTAGTATACTCATATATAACTTCAATAATTGAATAATCACTATTTATTTGGCTTTTTAGCAAAAAATATAGTTGTATTTATACAACACTATACAGAAAAAGGTCTAATTTCTATAGTTAATACTCACTTATTGCTCTGATTTGATANAAATACATCATTATTATTTAAATAATAAATAACAAAGGAAAAATAATGAAAAACATAACTAAAACATTGTTAGTATTAGTTTCTTCTTTCGCGATTTCTTTTGCTGCTACAGCGGGTGAACTTTCAGTTTCAGGCGCTGCAAAAGCATCATACAAAATCGGTGGAGCAACAGATTCTAACGACAAAGGTATCGGTGTTGGAAACGAATTAAATTTCACAGCATCTGGTGAAATGGATAATGGTTTCACTTGGAGCTACAGCACTGAATTAGATCCAGCTGACGGCGGAACTGCAACNAACGATGACTCTCAACTAGTAATTGGTATGGGTGACATGGGTACNATCGGNTTCTTCGATTCAGAAGGTGGATTATCTCAAGAGCTTGGATACGGTATCGGAGCTTTAGGAGTAGGTACAGACTNNGGNAACACTATGACAGTAGCTTATGGTGGTGACGTGTCTANCTATCCTAACNTACAATACCACTTACCAGCAGACTTATTACCATTAAGCACANCTGTAAAATTAGGTTNCGCACCTAACNTNANTGATGGNNNAGGTAACAGCTTTAAAAANGCTGGACCAGTAAATGCTCTNTCAGNTACAGCAGGTGGTGATGCTCAGCATATCGCAGTAACTATGTCTCCAATTGACGGATTAGGTATTGGAGCTGATTACTTCGACGCTAGCAACAGTCATGCTACGGCTCAAGAATTTGAGTCAGGTAACTACTATGCAAAATATGCAATGGGTAATTTCAAAGTTGGTTACAACAAAGGTTACCATGCACCAGCATTAGCTAACAAAAACGGTTCAAAAACTATGTATGAAAATGATGCATATGGTATTGAATTCGCAGTTAACGATGCATTGAGCATATCTTATAACGAAGAAAAATCTGAGGCTACAACTAACGTTGCTATCGCAGCAACTAAAGCTTCGAACACAAAAACTAAAGTAGAATCAGAAATGGAAGTAATGCAAGTTGCTTACATTTTTGGTGGTGCTACTCTAGGAGCACATATAGTTGACGTTTCTAACGCTGACTACGTTTCTGGAAAAGATGAGAAAATGACTGTGTTCACAATAGCTATGGACTTCTAATATAAGTAGTTAATAGTAAATTTAAAAAAGCCGGCTAAATATTTTAGCCGGCTTTTTTTTTATCTCTGATAACATAGCAAAAGATTTTGAATTAACTGTTTTAAGTTTATTTAAATTTGATAATTTGATTCCACCTAAAGGGACTAAATCCTCTTTTCTTGAAAGTTTTAACAGATTAAACTTAACAACTCCTAAAAAACCCTTTTTTTGTCCATAGGAAACTTNAAATAATCTCGAATAAACTATTGAAGAACATCTTTGTAATTTCTTTATATTGAGTTCCTTTAAATTATGAGCAGACCCTATAATTTGAAAATTGCACATTTTAAGTTTAGTTAATCTCAAATTTGAGTTATGAGCTGAAATATATAAACCGTCAGCTTTAAGGATTGAGGCTAATCGTTCATTATTTGACACAAAAAATGCAATTTTTTTTGTTCTACAAAGTCTTCTAAACTTGATCAATTCATTTAAATTTTCATTCTTGTTTGTATTTCTATAAATGACTGTATATTTATTAATAAGTTTGATATTTTTTATATCTAAATCTTTTATACTTTCTATTAATAAAAAGTATTTATTTTGAAGGACAAACATATGAGCATCATAATTGAAAGATTTGATAAAATAAAATCTAATATATCTAATACTGGCATTAAAGGCACAAAAATAGTCGCTGTAAGTAAAACCTTCACCCTTGATCATATAATGCCGCTTATACAATATGGCCATGATCATTTTGGTGAAAATAAAGTACAGGAGGCTGAAGCTAAATGGTCTGAAATAAAAAAGACTAAAACTAACCTTAAACTTCACATGATAGGCAAGTTACAAAGTAATAAAGCAAAAAAAGCCATTGAAGTGTTTGATTATATTCACTCTTTAGATAATCAAAAATTAGCAGATAATCTTAGTAAATTTCAAATTAGTCTAAATAAATCGGTTAGTTACTTCATTCAAGTAAACATAGGCAATGAAGTTCAAAAATCAGGAATTCCATATCACGAAGTCGATGCTTTCTACAATTATTGTACAATTGAAAAAAAGATGAATGTCATTGGTCTAATGTCTATACCACCTAATGATGGAAAAACTGATCAATATTTTAAAAGTTTGTCAGAATTAAATCTTTCACTAGGTTTAAAAGAACTCAGCATGGGTATGTCGTCCGATTACATGAAGGCATTAAATTATAAGGCTACATTTTTAAGATTAGGAAGTTCTATATTTGGAGATAGGTCTTAACTAATATTGATAATTGTTTTTTTTTCGATTTCTTTAGCAATTTTTTTTAAATCTTTTTTACTAACTGCAACGCACCCCTCCGTACTTTTATAATTTTTTTTGGCAANGTGNATGAATATTGCGCTACCTTTATTNTTAATAACCGGGTTATTNTTATANTTTAGCACTAGTATCANATCATAAATATTATCAGCTCTATAAAGTTTTTCTGCACTATATTTATAAGGAAATNTAATTANTTTATTGTANTTTTTTGATTTAGGATCGTTACACCATCCCATATTTTTATTTATCGAAANCTTAGGGATAATTGTTTTTAANTTTGNAATTCGGTCTTTTCTGAAGAATATGTACATGACTTTATACTTACCTTTTGGTGTAATTAGATCGCCTTCTCTTTTTTTAATCTTAATTCCTCTTTTACCAACAGCACATTTTANATTATAGTNNTCAGTAAACAGTTTTTTATTTTTTATATAAATATGCATCGNATAAATGTTTTAGCGTTTGGATCCCAAAACTTCAATACTTCACTAGAAGAACTTANAGATTATTTAAACTTCAAGATAAAATTTGCTAAAAAAGAATTTAATACTCAAATATTTGACGAACANGATGTGNTGCTTATTCACGAAGATTTCTTNAAAAATGTAGATACAGCTAAAAAAGAATTACTTAAAAAAAGTNANAAAATNAAAGTTTTNGCTTTCAACTCNGTCAATCAGCATNCAAATCTGTTTACCGAAAAACTCAATCTTCCAACCACTATAAAAGACTTAAATCAAAGTATTGAAAAATCTATTATAAAAAAGCATTACTCAAAAAACTCCTCAATAAAAATTAAGGATTATATTTTAGATAAAAATGAAAAAAAACTTATTAAGAAGNTANATAATATACTATTGACTGAAAAAGAAATTCAACTTTTGGAATTATTTTTACTTAATACNACACCTATAAGNAAAGATAAGATTTTAAAAGAAGTTTGGAAATACTCNATNGATGCTGATACACATACTGTTGAGACACATATCTATAGACTAAGAAAAAAAATAAAATCTCAATTTTCAGATGAAAACTTTATNNTAAACTATAAAAATGGNTATAGTTTATGAAAAAAAGAAATAAATTTGCTATTGAACTTTTTACAAAAAAATACCGTAAAAGAGTTNTGAAACCAAAAAAAGGAAAAGGAAGTTTTAAAAGAAGAAAAAAATAAATTAAAGTCTTGCACCAATAATTTGAATTACCTTAGAAGACATTTCAGTTCCAATCTCTAAACTTTCTTTCAAAGATTTATTGTTAATATATCCATGGAGAAAACCCCCAGCAAACAAATCTCCAGCACCCGTTAAGTCTTTAATTTTAAGATCTTTTTTAGCTGGACATTCAATAACCTCATTACCATTAATTGCCAAAGCTCCTTTTTCTCCTCGAGTAATAATAATTAATTTGTTAGTTCCTTTTGCAAAATTAATAACATCGTCGAATTTCTTTACCTCAATTAAAGACATTATCTCTTGTTCATTTGCAAATGTAATATCTAGTTTATTTTTAACTAATTCAAGAAAATTGGGCTTGTGCCTTTCAACACAAAACAAGTCTGATAATGACATAGCAGCCTTATGTGAGTTATTAATCGCTTTTTCAAATGCTTTTTTAGGATTTCCTTCATCCCAAAGATAGCCTTCAAGAAATAAGATTTCACTATTTTTTACTGCTTCAGTATTAATATCTTTTTCATTAATTTTTCCAGCTGTACCTAGAAAGGTAATCATAGTCCTTTCCGAATCAGGAGTAATTAGTATTAAGCATGTTCCAGTTGGTATTAGCTCCTTTTTCTTTGAGTAAAAAAAAGTAACATTTTCCTTTTTTAAACCCTCCTCGTACTTGTTACCTAATTGATCGTCACTAACTTTGCCAATAAATCCAACTTTGTTACCAAGCTGAGAAAGTCCTACTATTGAATTAGCAACTGAACCTCCAGAAACAGTTTCTTCTATTTTAAGAATTGATAATATTTTTTTAAACTCCGACTCATCTACGAGTTTCATAGTACTTTTTGTTAAATTATTTTTAACAATAAAGTTGTCATCAACTTTACAAATAACATCTACAATAGCATTGCCTATTCCTAAGATTTTCATTTATGCTTTTTTAGTTTTAATTGGTTTTTTTCTATTTGGATAACAGCTTTTACAAATTTTACAAGTTATTCCAAAACAATCTCTTGCTTTACAA
>NHJI01000065.1:0-12426 GCA_002169685.1 Rickettsiales bacterium TMED211
CTGGCATATCATTGTCATACAATACATATTCTATCTCACTAACATAAACGCTACCCATATCTGCAAAGTATCCATCTTTTTCTTCTATGTGTACCATTCTAGTTATACCTTTCATGTTGTCCATGATTTTAGCAAATCTAGGTCTATTTGAAATCATAGGTATAGGTGTTAGCTGTACTCTCATGCCTTTCTTTAAGTCATTGTGTGTCATATTATTCTCCTGTAAATTGATTAGCAATACTTGAAATAATTTCAGGCAATCTTTCTTGCCAATCATTTGAAAGTAAAGCTATTGCAAGTTTTCTTTCAATGTCATTTCTAATTTCCCACTCATTAGTATGCCATGTAACTTTATCTTCATAACATTTATTTAATGAATATTTTGAAGTAGTCAACGAATCATTAAAATCTTTAACAGCTTCACTTATTTCTTCATTAACAGTTCTTCTTTGTTTATAAAGTATGCTTTCTTGTTCTTGAATACTCTTCATTTTAGTACCTAGCTTACGAATACTTTTAAGCTCTTTGCTACTTTTTTCCATAGCTTGTTGCTCTTTAGAATTACTAGCGTTAATAGTATCTAATATCTCTTTGGCTATTGCCTCTTGTTCAAATTTTCTCATCTGTGTCATAATATATCTCCATATATAATTTAGTTAATAAAAGTGGTAGTTTTTCCTCCTGTCAGAAGACTACCAACTCCTGCAATCATATATAAATATATAATTGTGTTAGTTAATGTTAGTTAATGTTAGTTAATGTTAGTTAAAAAGGCAGTTTTTTCAGCAGGTCTGCCAACTTCTATAAAGCGTGGGACTTGCCCTACTACTTTATCCAAATACTCTTCTAAATAATAATGTTATTCTTGCAAATAAATTATTAGTCATAAAATATTCGTATCTGGATAATTTATTGAAAGTGTCTTGCACATCAATATTATCAGCTACTTCAAGTATTTGCATACCTTTGTTGTCCTTACCAAGTGGTGTAGGTCTTACAAAGTATAATGGTTTACTTGGATTATCTTTCTGACTATAAATAGATACTTTACCACCATGATAACCTAAAAAGGTTTCTCCTGTTTGTATATCATATCTTCTTTTATTAGCCCTCACTCTCATTATATTAACACCTAAAGTATTTGCTCTAGCCCAAAGACTTTGAATACTATGTGGTGCTTTTTCTATTGATACTACAGTTGCAGTATCTCTTTTTCCATATACAATTTTACTCATATTTTATCTCCATTCTTTATTATTATAAACTAATTTACCTGCTGACTTGTCATCAAGAAATAAATTAATCGCCGTTTTTGTAGAAATTTTTCTACCCAACTCATAATTATATTCGTCATTATGAATTACTAAATCCCTAACTGAAAAACCTCTATGGTCTTTTCTTTTAAGAACTTCTATTTTAGTTACATTGTGAAATGTTACATCTGCCATTTTAGTATACCTCTCTTGTTAATTTGACATCTAATACATAACCTTCTTTCATTTGATTAATTTCATCAATAAATCCTTGAAAATCATTTTCTAAATCAGTTCTGATATTATCTGTTGCATATTCAAAATCATCTGCTCTTGATTCAAATTCAGAAACTTGTGATTCTAAATCTTCTGCAAGATATTTAGTATCTTCATACTGTGATTCTAAATATTCTAAATCATCTCTTAATTGATTTATTTCAGCTAATAAACATTTTTTTAAATCACTCAATCCAAGTAATCCAATTAGTTTTTGTTTTACATATTCCATATAGCCCTCCTTTAAGTTTATGGTTTAATAAAAATGAATAGTTTTACAACATATTCAGGTTGGTTAGTTTAAATAGTTTTACAACATATTAGGTTGGTTAGTTTAAAGGCACTTTATAGTGATACCTAGCACTTCTACTTTACCCTTTAAAGTAGTAAATTGGTAATCGGTTTGTGTCGTTCTGGTCGCTAATTATAGCAATTTTTGTTTGTTCGGTCAAGGCAACTTTAAACTAAAAGATTAGCCCTAATATATATCAGAACTCTTGCACAGTCCAAACAGTTCCCATCTCCATTGAAACAGGAGTAAAATAATCAAAAGTAGATTTGACAAAGACATGCTTTTTATTATTTTTGTGTCTGTATGTAATAGACCTATCTTCTTTGAAAGCGTTTCGTTCTTTGTAAACAAACCCTAACTCATTGATATA
This sequence comes from Rickettsiales bacterium TMED211, assembly GCA_002169685.1. Next base: position 2,192 of record NHJI01000065.1, read on the forward strand.
GCGTTCCATTTTGTCAAAGCTATTGAACTTTGTTATANCAANTTTACTATCTTTGATAGTTTGCATATTGCTTTTTCCATTTGGACTTGTGCATTTAATTTTCATAGTATCTCCATATTTTTTTAAAGTTCAGCAAAGTTTCGTTGTTGCTTTGCCGAGCCCTAAAAGAATGCCACAAACCGAAACCAAAGTCAAGCATTTTTCCCAAAAGCTTAAGGATAAGAGAAGAAGTTTAACTTAAAGTTTGCTAACACTTAAACACAACCTTAAAATATAAAATAATTTTAACATTTTTCTTCAACTTTACTACAAATTTCACATAAAATTCACACAATTGTTACATAAATTCACAAAGATTTTACAATATTGTCACACAATTAACACATTTGTCACATATTTGACATACTTGCCCTCAACCTTATCACCCCCACTTTTTTAGTTAATTAATTAAATTTAAATACTTAAGTAATTATTTAAAGGTCTCCCTGCCCACTACTATAAAAAGTCATACAGCAATATTAAAGATGCAAGATATTAAAGGAAATCATAGACATAAAAAAACTCTATGACTTTGAAAGCCATAGAGTTTTAAGGAAATTAGCTTTCCTGTTGCTCTAGATAAAGCTTGATTTTGTCGAAATAGACTTTAGGCAAAGTTTTTCCTTTCAAAAGTGAGTCAGCTTTCTTAAAAGTAAGCCTATTTTCTTTTGCCAGACCATACATACAGCCTTGAATTTGTTTTTGAAGTCTCCAATTCATGACTGTGCCTTTTTTAGCAAACTTATACCCAATGGCTCTGCATTGTGGGAAACTTGCTGGTGTCGCATGTCTATCTTTGTCAAAGTCGTTAATATTAAATGTATTTTCCATATTTCTAGCCCTCGCTGTTTGGAAGTTTATATAACATTGCAATGTAGTCTTGCAATAATGAGAAGTTAGAACCATTGTTGGCTCTAATTTTTACTGCGTGAATATCACATTTTAAAAGGTCTAATGTGTATTGTTTTGCAGTAGAAACTGTGTTAAAAGTTACTGTTTCATTGTTTGTGTAGCTTATTAGTATCATAATTTTCTCCTTGATATCGCCTGATTTTACATAATATTCTTAAGATGTCAAGCCTTTAAAGTCTTATCGAGCTTCGAGATTAGAATTTAAAGCATGGCTTGAGCATTGACATCTTATTAATTTTATGTGGCGATATGAAGTCAAGGAGAAAACCTATGATTCTTTAAGGTTCACAAACACATGGAATAGTTAGTTTTAGCCAGTTTATACAAAAAGCAAGAGGGTTACACATTAGGCAAGTAAATTGTGATATTCATGGGAAAAGTAAAAATTAGATTAACAACAATAGGTTCTAGCTTTTTATTGTTGTAAGGCTTTACTTGCAATAGTTGTAGAGACTTCTGAATAGTGAGGGCTAAAGAAATATGAGGGAATATATTTGGTATTAAAGGCTTATAACACAAATATAGATATGCGTAAACCAGATTATATTCAAGTTTTACACAATCGACCAGAGTTATTGGACTTAGAAGTTTGTAAAAAAGGTATAGACACATGACTTGGGGATTTCTTTAGCCTACAAATTTAAGGACAAGTATGTGTGGTCTTCTGCGAAAGAAGATAGGATTGGTTATTAGTTAAGCTGTCTTACTTTGAAAGCTCATGAAAAATTAAAGTTTATTTTGACTTGATACAAGCTTTATCAGAGCAACAGAGGAAGGTAAGGACTATAAAACTCATGAGCTTTCAAAGTTATAGAGACAGCAACAGGTCTATGATTTCCTAGTATCTGCAATCTTCCAAGTAGGTGGGCAGGAGACCAGTCCCTCCACCCCCGATATACATCTACTGCTTACACAAAATTACAGAAAATAGGTATTAACCAGATAATTGCTAACTAGTTAACGACCCGGCTATAAAAACTTTAATATCTTTTAAACCTAAATAGATTAATTATAGGCATAAAAAAAGTACCAGAAGAGGTACTATTGCACCCGGGAGGGCACAATGTTATTATACACTTCAGATTCTAATTTGTCAATACCTTTATAGAAATATTTTAAAAGACTTGACAAAACTGGTTTATGACTATATACTAATACACATGGCTATACTTCCAAGCATAGATAATAATACCCGTAAAAGAGAACTAACAGATAAGCAACAGGCTTTTCTTACTAACCTTGTAGAAACACAAGGCGATGCTAANAAAGCTGCAGAACTTGCTGGGTACTCTTCNCANTATCATCATGTTGTAAAGACTTTAAAGTCTGANATACTTGAACTAACTCANGAAGTATTAGCNAACTCTGCACCTAAAGCAGCTTTTAAGNTNGTNGANATNATGGATTCTAAACGACCTATNATNCAAGCTAANAATAAATTNGCTGCTGCNCAAACTTTATTAGATAGAGTNGGNGTTAGGTAAAGTAGAACGAGTTGATGTTAATCATAATGTTAATAGTGGTGGTATATTTTTAATGCCAGATAAAGAACCTTTAGATTTAGAAGAAGGAGAATATGAAGATATTTCTGACTGAAGTTATTAAAGATGACCAGCCTTTAATAGGACCATATATAAAAGCAGAAACTATGGACAAAGCTATGCAAATAGCTGACATGTATGCTTTAACTATTATTGGTGAACTACATGAACTAAGTTATACACTACCAGAACAAAAGGAAACAATACACTAATGGCTAAGAAAAAAGATTCAAGACTAAAAAAAGCAGGAGTAAGTGGTTACAATAAACCAAAGCGTACTCCTAATCACAAAACTAAATCACATGTTGTAGTTGCTAAAGTTGGCGACAAAATTAAAACTATTAGGTTTGGACAACAAGGTGTTCGTGGTGCTGGTAAGAATCCAAAAACTGCAAAAGACAAAGCTAGAAAGAAATCTTACTATGCTAGACACAACGCACAAGATTCTAGTCCTGATAAGTTAAGTGCAAGATATTGGTCACATAAAGTTAAATGGTAAAATTATTTAATAAGATACACAAGTTTATGAAGTGTGGAAGAATAAATAAAGTTTGGAAGATGTGTAAGTAATGGCATATTCACAAAAGGTAGTTGATAGGTTTGAAAGTGTTTTAAACAATCCACAGAAACATTCTGTTGGAAGGTTTGACCCTAAAGACCCTAATGTTGCTACAGGTATGGTGGGTGCACCTGCATGTGGTGATGTTATGAAACTACAAATAAAATTAAACGATGATGTCATAGAAGATGTTAAGTTTAAAACATATGGATGTGGGAGTGCTATTGCATCTTCTACTATGTTTGTAGAAATGTTAAAAGGTAAAACTATAGAGGAAGCTAAACTTATTAAAGATAAAGATATAGCAAAAGCTTTAGAGTTACCACCAATTAAATTACATTGTTCAGTTTTAGCTGAAGATAGTATAAAACATGCAATAGAAGATTGGGAAAAGAAAACAGCACACAGAAAACATAATCAATATGGGTAGACAAATAGGAAACGATGAAGGTAACCAAGTAGTTTTCCGTAAAAGTATTTATGGTAAAAGCGATGGTGGTAAAGGGGCTAACCCTAGACCCGGAGTTTACACTAAACAATATAGAGATAACTGGGATAAGATTTTTAAGAAAGGAGAAAAAAATGCCAAAAAAGAAAACAACGACTAAAAAGAAGTCAACTGTTAATAAAGCTGGTAATTATACTAAGCCTACCATGCGTAAGAGGCTTTTCGAGAGAATCAAAGCTGGTTCTAAAGGTGGTAAACCCGGGCAATGGTCAGCTCGAAAAGCCCAGATGTTAGCTAAACAATACAAGGCTAAAGGTGGTGGCTATAAATAATGGCTTTAGCAAAATCACAACGAAGTCTTAGAAGTTGGACTACACAAGATTGGGGTACTAAAAGTGGGAAAAAATCGTCAGAAACGGGTGAGAGATATCTCCCGAAGAAGGCGATTGAATCACTATCGGACTCGGAATATGCTGCTACAACAGCAAAGAAAAGAAAAGATACAGCAGCAGGAAAACAACACAGTAAACAACCAAAAAAAACTGCAAGAAAAACAAGAGCATATAGACAAGTAAAATGAAAGAAGGTTATATAACAAGAACTTCTTCTACTATACCGTTTGGTTATGAGTTATATGAAGACAATGATTCTTTTCTTAAACCTATAGATGAAGAATTAAAAGTATTAAAAGAAGTTACAGAAGCAGTATTTCATGGTGAAATTAGTCTAGGTATTGGAGTAGATTGGTTAGAGGCAGAGACTGGAAGAAAAATGTCTAGACCCGGATTGAAAAAACACGTAGATAAAGTATATGGAAGAAAATAAAAATAATTCTAAAAAGTACTTGACAAATTCAGATGGGAGTTATATACTAAAGAAAGATGGTACACCAAGGCTTAAACCGGGTAGACCTAAAAATTCAGAACTTTCTGGACTTAAATTAGCTTTACAAGCTAAAAAAAAGTTAACTAAAAAAAATAAGAAAGTTAAAAAGCTAACAAGAAGTTTAGCTAGAGTCAAGAAAGAACTTGACGTAGAAGAAAAAGTTTTAACATCTAATGTTTTAACAGAGTCAGAAACCAAAGAGTTACCTGACCCAATACAAAAACATATAGATGAAACAGGTTCTTATGTAGCATTTATGCCTAATGACGGACCACAAACAGACTTTTTAGCTGCAGGTGAGAAAGATGTTCTTTACGGTGGTGCAGCAGGTGGTGGAAAAAGTTTTGCAATGTTAATAGACCCGTTGCGATACTGCCACATACCAGAGCATAGAGCTTTGATACTTAGAAGGTCTATGCCAGAACTNAGAGANNTTATAGATAANTCTCGAGAACTTTATCCNANAGCCTTTAAAGGTGCTAAGTTTAAAGAAGTAGAAAAGTTATGGCAGTTCCCAAGTGGAGCAAAGATTGAGTTTGGTTTCTTGGAACGAGATGCAGATGTTTATCGTTATCAAGGACAAGCGTATAGTTGGATAGGGTTTGATGAGATAACTCATTTACCTACAGAGTTTGGTTGGAATTACTTAGCATCACGTTTAAGAACTACTAACCCAGAACTTAAAACATATCTACGCTGTACTGCTAACCCCGGTGGTGTTGGTGCTACTTGGGTTAAGAAAAGATACGTTGAACCTTCAGAACATAATAAAAGTTTTGTAGGTAACGATGGTCTTAGTAGAAAGTTTATACCAGCTAAGTTACAGGATAATCCATACTTAGCAGAAGATGGTGAATATGAAAGGATGCTACAGTCCTTACCAGCAGTTCAAAGAAAACAACTGCTAGAAGGTAACTGGGATATAAATGAAGGAGCAGCCTTTGCAGAGTTTGAACCTGCAATTCACACAATACCACCTTTTGAGTTACCCTCTTGGTGGGAAAGAGTTAAAGCAGTAGACTACGGTTATGCTGCAGAAAGTTGTTGTTTATGGGCTGCTATCGACCCTGAAGACAAGACCATAATTATATATAGAGAATTATACAAAAAGGGTCTGACAGGCGAAGCACTCGGAGACACTATAACAGAAATGGAAGAGAATGAAATTAAATCTATTCCGGGTGTCTTAGATACAGCAGCTTGGTCAAGGACTGGTTATACTGGTCCAACCATAGGTGAAGTTTTAGTTAATAAAGGACATAAACTAAGAAGAGCTGATAAAAATAGAATAGCTGGTAAGACTCAAATACATGAGCATTTACGAGTAAATAAAGGTACAGGAAGACCTAGATTACAAATTTTTAATAATTGTGTTAATCTAATTAAAGAACTTCAAAGTATTCCTTTATCGAAAACTAAACCAGAAGACGTAAATACTAACGCTTCTGACCATGCATATGATGCATTAAGGTATATGATAATGAGTAGACCAAGAATGGACCATCCTCATGAAAGGATGTTAAGAATAAAAGAAGATTTATATAAACCTGCTGATACAGGATTTGGTTATTAATATGGTAGAAGAAAATACATTTCTAAGAGCTGATAGTATATACGAAGAAGTAGAAGGAGAATCAGGGGTTCAGCTTACATTAGAAGAAGACCAACAAAGAAATATTATTGGAACTATTAAAAATAGATTTCAAATTGCAGAAGATGCTAGACAAACTGATGAAACAAGATGGTTAAAAGCATATGAAAACTATAGAGGTTTGTATGCTAAAAATATTAGATTTAGAGAATCTGAAAAGTCTAGAGTATTTGTTAAGATAACTAAAACAAAAGTACTTGCTGCTTTTGGACAATTAGTAGATGTTATATTTGGTACAGGGAAATTTCCGATAGGAATTTCGGAAACTAAAATGCCAGAAGGTGAAACAGACTACGCACACTTAGATACTTCAAATCCTACTCCGGGATTAGAAACAACAGAAAGTCAAGAACAAGAAGTTGATGGTAATTCAGTAGACTATCAAAGTCCATATGATGTTGGTTATGAAGGCGATGGTAAAACTTTAAAACCTGGAGCTACTTATTATAATGGAATATTTGAAGATAGTTTAGAAGACCAAGCAGAAGAGTTAGGTATTTTAAAAGATGGAGCTAGTGCTGACCCACAAGCTTTAGAATTAAGTCCTGCACAAAGAGCTGCAAGAAGAATGGAAAAACTTATTCATGACCAAATAGAAGAATCTAATGGTAACTCTGAAATGAGAAATGCTTTATTAGAATCTGCATTACTTGGAACAGGAATTGTAAAAGGACCATTTAATTTTAATAAAAAATTACATAAATGGGAAATGGATGAAAGTGGAAATAGAACTTATAATCCTTTAGAAGTTAGAGTTCCTAGAATTGAATTTGTTAGTTGTTGGGATTTTTACCCAGACCCTAATGCAACTAATATGGAAGAATGCGAATACGTTATTCATAGACATAAAATGAATAGAAGTCAATTAAGGCAGTTACGTAATATGCCTTACTTTGATGATGATGCTATACGTAATGCAATTCAAATGGGTGCTAATTACGTAGAAAAAGATTTTGAAAGTCAATTAAAAGATGATTCTCGATATGATGAAGAAGTAGGTACTAACTATGAAATCTTAGAATATTGGGGTATTATGGATGCAGAGTATGCAAGAGAAATAGGTATTGACTTACCTGATAGCGTTGATGACCTAGATGAAGTACAAGTAAATGTATGGACATGTGGACATTATATTTTAAGAGCTGTATTAAATCCATTTACTCCATATAGAATACCATATCATGCTTTTCCATATGAAAGAAATCCATATAATTTTTTTGGTATTGGTGTAGCAGAAAATATGGATGACAGTCAGCAAATTATGAATGGTCATGCAAGAATGGCTATTGATAATTTGGCAATGTCAGGCTCACTTGTTTTTGATGTAGATGAATCTGCTTTAGTTGGTGGACAATCAATGGAAATATATCCGGGTAAGATATTTAGAAGACAAGCAGGAATGCCCGGACAAGCTATACACGGTTTAAAGTTTCCTAATACATCACAAGAAAACTTAATGATGTTTGATAAGTTTAGACAACTTGCAGATGAACAAACAGGAATACCTAGTTACTCTCATGGACAAACTGGTGTTCAAAGTATGACAAGGACTGCTTCTGGTATGTCTATGTTATTAGGAGCATCAAGTTTAAATATAAAAACAGTTATTAAAAATCTTGATGACTTTTTATTAAAGCCACTTGGAGAGGCTTATTTTCAATGGAACATGCAATTTTTAGAAAATGAATTGGATGTTAAAGGTGATTTAGAAGTTAAAGCTACTGGAACAAACAGCTTGATGCAAAAAGAAGTTAGAAGTCAAAGACTTACTATGTTCTTACAAACTGCACAAAATCCTGCTGTTGCTCCATTTGTTAAAATTTCTAAACTAATAAGTGAACTAGCCTACAGCTTAGACTTGGACCCTGATGAAATACTCAATGACCCTGAAGAAGCTGCTGTAATGGCACAAATAATAGGAATGCAAAATGCTGGACAAACAAATGGCGAAGAAGCTGAATCCCTTGGTCAACCATCCCCAATGGGAGGATTACAAGGAACACCTGAACAACCTCAAGAACTTGGCGTTACAGGAACTGGTGGTGGCAACATCGGAACAGGAAATGTACCGGTTGCAGGGGAAGCTGAATTTTCTGGTACGCCTAGAGCAGTTGGACCTGCAGGTTAAAGAAGCAATAACAAGAAAAGAGGAGATATAATGTTAAAGCCTGATTACATAGATATAGATAAAGATGGGAATACAACTGAGCCTATGAAGAAGGCTGCTAAAGAAAAAGAAAGAGTTAAAAAACAAGAAGGTGGGTCAATGGATGACCAAATGTTAATGGTTATGACACCACCTATGAAACCTGAAATGGAATCAGAGATGCCTATGGAATCTGATGATAACATGGAAAATGGTTACACAAAATTTATAATGGAAGAAGCATTAAGTGAAGACGAAGAAGATATGCTTATGTCCAAACTAGAACAAGATGAAGAGCTACAAATGTTATTTGATAAAGTAATAGATGTAGCACAAGAATTTGCTGGGTCTGGTCCTGTTGATGGACCGGGTTCAGGAGTCTCTGATTCGATACCTGCAAGGTTATCGGATGGAGAATTTGTCTTTACTGCAAAAGCTACAGAAGAAATCGGAGAAGACACTTTAATGTCTATGATGAAAGATGCTGAAGCTCAAGTAGATGAAAGACAAGGTATGCAGGGAGGTGGCATGATGCAAAATATAGAAGAAGAAAAAGTTAACCAATTTGGAAAACCTATTGATTCTGATATAGCTCGTGATGAGTTAAAGAAAAGCATGTTGTCAGTTAATCCCCGATACCAATAAACGATAGAGCTACCCAAAGATATTTGGCACTCTATCAAATAAAAACCGAAAGGCTACCTTTACAATACAAGCCCTCTAGTCGACATAGAGCTACCTTGTAAACAAAGCCCCAATTAGGAGAAAAGAAAATGACTAATAAAGTCCAAAAAGAGGAAACGCCAAATCCTTATAATAAAAATAAACCTTGGCACAAAGGAGAAGATAAACCTTTTGTATCATCAGATAGTATGTATTTTGAAGAGCCTTCTGAAAAGAATAAACTCTTTAAAAGTGATGACATAACTGAAGTGGAAGCTGAAGGAAGTGTTAATACTGAAGAACTGGAAACTAAAAAGGATACACCTTATAAGAAACCAGATTATAAAAAACGCTATGATGATTTAAAAAAACATTATGATAATAAACTTAATGAGTTTAAAAGCAGAGAAGAAGAGTTAATAAATCAAGTTCAACAACCTGAATATACAGCTCCAAAAACTGAAGAAGAACTTGAAAAGTTTAAAAATGATTATCCTGATGTGTATGAAGTTGTAGAAACCGTTGCTCACATGCAAAGCGAATCTAAAGCAAAAGTTCTAGAAGAACGCCTTAGTAAACTCCAAGAACGTGAAAACGATTTAATACGACAAGATGCAGAAAAAAGGTTAGTAGAAAGACATCCTGATTTTGAAGATATCAGAAATAGTGATGACTTTCATGGTTGGGCAAAAGAGCAACCTGAGTCTATTCAAGATTGGATATATTCAAATGCTGACGATGCTGACCTAGCTTCACGTGCTTTAGATTTATTTAAAAAAGATTTTGGTATAGAACCTACAAAGACTAAGTCATCTTCTAAACCGACCAGACAATCTGCTGCAGATATGGTTTCCACTAAAACAACTAGTGTAGAAGCAACGCAAGAGAAAGTATGGTCAGAAAGGGAGATTGCTGCAATGAGTGTTGCTGAATTTGATAGATACGAAAAGGAAATATCAGATGCAATGCAAGAAGGCAGAATCATAAAATAAACTATAACTTAAAGGAGAAAGTATCATGGCTCAATTTTTTGAACCCTCAACTGATACCGATGCTAACTTTGCAAACTCCGTAAGTGGACAAACTAATAGTTTCTTTTTACCTTCGGTTTACTCTAAAAAGGTTTTAAACTTCTTTAGAAAAGCCTCGGTAATTGAAGCTATCACAAACACCGACTATGCCGGTGAGATATCCTCTTTCGGAGACTCTGTAAAGATTATCAAAGAACCAGTTATTTCTGTGTCAGATTACACAAGAAATAGCGATACAACTGAAACTAGACTAACAGACCAAGANATTNCTTTNGTTGTTGATAGTGCTAAAGCTTTCAAATTCATCGTAGATGATATTGAAACNAATATGTCACATGTCAACTTCAAAGANNTNGCTTC
>NHJI01000066.1 GCA_002169685.1 Rickettsiales bacterium TMED211
AGTTTTTCATCTTTGCAATTGCTCTCCAAGTAAAGAGTAGTGCAAGATCAATACGCATCTTTTCACCTTCACTAAATGATGCGTAGGTAAACTCATCACGATAACGAGACTTTATTGTTTCGTCAAAGTTTTCATTAAGAGTGAAGTTAACATAGAACTCCATTGATGTTAGATAGGTATTGATTAACTTATTCATCACAGGCAAATACTGTTTGATAATCTTGGTCTTGATACCAGTGTCCGTCAACATATTTCTTGAAGCTTCACTATATATCTGTTCTTCTCGCAACTTTGATTTTTGCATATCCAAACCAGATAAAGTTTTCTTTAAATCATTTAACTTATCGTGATCAGTATTATTAACTTCACCAGTATTCAGTTGGTCAATCTCTGATTGCAATGTAGCATTAAATTTTTCAAGTTGGATAAGAGAACTATTTTCTTTTGCAATATGAACTTCGTTGTCTCGTACTTTAGCACCAATAACATTAATTTCTTTCTGTCGTTCCAAAACTTTTTCTAATTCATCTTTTAGTTCTTTCATTCCAGAACTAACTTTGTCTGCTTCACCTTTCTTTTTATCAATCATAGAAGATTTAAAAACTTCATCAATATGTTGTTGACAGGTTGGGCAATCTTCATTGCTTTCAAAAAATCCAACAAGTCTGGTATGTGACCTATGTTTTTCTTTTAGTTGTGATTGAATATCTTTTAACTTGCTATGTTTTGTGTTTATCTTATCACTGTCAGTAATTTGAGCAAGAAGTTCCTGATTGTTTTGTGTGTAAAATTTAATATCAGAATTCTTTTTAAATATTTCTTCTTCATTGTTACTCATTAAAGAAGTCTTTTCTTTTATAAGCTTTTCTTTGTGCATAAACATTTCATCAATATATTTTTCTTGAAGAGTAATTTTTTCTTCTGTCAAATTATATTGATAATCTATATCACGAATATCATCAGAAATAGTTTTAAGTTTTTGTTTGAGAAGCATATTCATCAAAGAGAAAATTTGAATGTCAAGAATTTCCTCGACAACCTCTCTACGATGTCTAGCTTTTAACTGCATAAAGGGAACAAAGGTAGATGAACCTAAAATAACAACTTGTGTAAAACTGCGATAGTTTAGTTTAAGAATTTGTTGTTCAAGATACTTTTGATAATCTCTCGCGTTTGCATCTTGATTGTACATCTTACCGTTGATGTAGATCTCAAATACGTTAGGCTTGATACCACGAACAACTTTGACTTTCTTAGAACCAATTCTAAACTCAACCTCTACTAATCCACCAGTACCATTGACAGAGTTTAACAACTGTCCCTTGTTGATGTTGCGAAATGGTTTACCAAATAAACCAAAACACAGTGCATCAAGAATAGTAGATTTACCAGAACCATTCTCACCAATAATTAATGTGGTAGAATTCCTATCTAACTGTATTTCGGTAAAGTTATTGCCAGTTGACAGGAAGTTTTTCCACTTCACAGTCTCAAAGTGTATCATTATTTAATCAATAAATCTCTGTGTTCCGTTATCCCATTGATCCAATACGTTAAGTTTATCTTGAGCATCAGCAATCAATTCCATTTGTTCATCAACTGCTTGAACAACATCAGGATGTTCTCCAATACCAGATGCATTGTTAATGTAAACTTGTACGTTTGCTCTGGCAACTGCAATGTCACCTTCGTATTTTTTTCTAAGTGCTTCTAAAATGAAACTCATAATTATCTCCCTCACATTTCTAAATCTTGTGCTTCTGTGTAAAGCGCTCTCATTGTATTTTTGAGTCTATCTTTACTTAGTGTAACATCTAACTGATCAATATATTTTTCCAGTAATGTCATTGTATCTTCTGTATTTTCTACAATATCATCTGATACATTCTCAGCATCTAACTCTGAGAAATCTTCTATAATTTTAACTTCGTATGCATCTGCTAAAAGAAGCCTATCTACAAACTTGTCAAAATCATATAAATCTTTTTTATTTACAACAATCAATTTTACATATTGATCTTTGTATTGTGTTATATCGTGTTTAGTATAATCCTCTTGGGTATCATCATAATATATCTTTTTAAATAATGTGTACGGATTAACTATGCGTTCTAGTTCTCTCGTATTTGTGTCAAAGATATGAAACCCTTTTGGGTCTTGAAAATCATTCCAGTAAATTTCATAGGGAGTGCCTAGATAGTATATTTGACCATCGTCAGACTTGTGATGAAAGTGTCCACTAAACACAGTATCAAATCTTCTAAACAACTCTCTATCCCAACCACCTTCTGCAAACTGGCCACGATGCATTTCGAAACCATTGATTTCTAAATGTCCAAACAAAATATTTGACTTTGCAGTATTTAAAACATTCACAGACTCATCATAGTTATTAGCATTAATCCAAGGCATAAACACAATATCAGTTCCATCAAAATTTACAACCTCGGGCCCAGTATATATTTTAAATCTATCTTTACCAACGAGTTCTTCCATTGAATTAACTTCATTAGTATTTTTGTAATAAGTGTCGTGATTGCCGATAATGATGTGTAAGTCAATACCCAACTCTTTAAATTTATTAATAAATCTTTTACGAAAATCATTTGCAATTTTAAAACTTATAAACTTGCGTCTATCAACAACATCGCCCATATGGACACAAGTTGTTATTCCTTTTTCTTTTAAGGTTGGAAAGAAAATGTTTTCATAAAATTTATAAAAATATTCATTGAAATTAAGATTGTCATTACGAGCACCAAAATGCGTGTCAGTTATAATCGCAAGCTTCAAATTAATTATATCCCTTGTCTGCTACTGTATCCTCTTCTTCTTCCATGAAGTTTTCAAGACCTTTAGCTTTTACTTTAGTTTTATTCTTAGGTTTGTATACATCTTCGTCTGGCAACATTATATTTGGATCAAATCCTTGTACAACATATTTGTTAGTGTCACCTTCATTAACTGTCCAAGATTCATAACTAACACTTTCAATCATTTTGTTTCTAACGTGAGTTTGTTTTTTCTCTTTTGCAATCCTACGGAGAAAGGCATAGTAAATAATTTGAGTAAAGTAAGCAAAGGGGTTCTTTGATTTTTCTGGGTCAAAATTACCACAGTACTGTAAACAGTTTTCAATACCGTCAGCAATCATTTCATCTCTATAAGTGTAGTTTATAAAGTTTGGTCTATATGATAAGTGAGTTGCAATCTTTAAAAAACATTCACCAATATAATTAGTTACTTGGGGTCTAACTTTATCTTCTTTAGGTAAATCTTTTTGTTCTTCTTCTGCTATTTTACACTTATTTTTCCAATCGGTCATGGCTTGAAGAAAAACTTTATTATCTACATAATGTTCTCCTTTTGCCTTTTTACCTTTTGCCATTTCAATTCCTTTTTTCAAGTTAGACGTATACTATACTATATTGCTGTGTTAAAGTCAAGTAACTAATAAAAAAATAAAAGAGACTTGACTTCGCCAAAATAAATGTGTTATATTAGCTCTGTTGGTTGGTCAAGTTAATGATATTTAGATTTATTTGTTTTAATAAACTCCTCTAGTATATCATTAATTTTATCTCTATCAATCATTTCTTCATCATCTAAATTATCTTCAAAATCTATAACATCTTCTGGAATATGCAATCTGTTTCTTTTTTCTACAATGTTTTTATAATAAGCACCTAACCCTACTGACGCATCTGCAATTATTATAACGTGAGATTCTTTTAGCTCAAAATATTTACTTTCTGTAAACGGAGATATCCAAGCAGTAAGGTGTAAAGATTCTATCATGCCTTTGCTAGTTTCTTCATTAACTGTTTCCATTTTTAATGGAGTTTTAATTATATATTTTTCATTGGCATATTCTTTCATTTCGCAAATAATACTTTCGCCATTTGTTAACTTAACGACTTTATAATTTGTATCCATACGCAACCTTCTTTTTAATCATTGTTATATATTTATGTCTCTACAAATTTACCTTACTGATATGATAATCAAATTGTTGTTCGTTATACAATGATATCCTTTCAGAAAAATGATTTAACGTAAAATTACGCTTATTGTTATGTGAAATATCGTCTGCAATATCATATATTAAAACGGAAACTTTATTGTCGGTCTTACGCAGTCCACGGCCAAGGCTTTGGAGCACTCTAATCCTACTTTTGCTTGGGGAACTGAACACGATATTGTTGATATTCCTAATATTAATACCAGTACTAAACGTGCCGTAACTTGCAAGTATAACTGATTTCTTTTCATTTTCTACAACTCCTCTTATTTCTTCTCTTTCTGATGTATCTGTTCCACCATATACAAAAAATGTTTTTCTATCTGTAATTGTTTCTTCTACTTGTTCGTATAATGGTTTACCATGTTTTTCAACTAACTGAAATAAACAAAGTGTATTACCATCTAAGTGTTGCAAAAGATTGACTATAAAGTTATTTCGTTTTTCATTTGTAGCCAAATATTCTAGTTCTTCTGCATACGTCATCTTTTCACGAATGTTTTTATGTTTTAATAAAATACACTTAACAGTCAAGTCTGCAAGTGTTTTCTTGTCTATAAGTTCCTTAGTGGTTACTATAGTTTCAGCAGTACCAAACAGACCTTCTAATACTAAGCGATGCGTCAGCGTTCCGTCTAGAGTGCCTGTGAGTCCAAATCTATACCTACACTGGTGTAACTTAGTCATAATCCCTGTCAATGATTTAGACTTAAACATGTGTGCTTCATCACCAATTACACACCCAAATGCTTCAAAATATTTCTTAGGCAACTTGTACAAAGATTGCCATGTTGATATCACAACATCCTTAGTTACTTTGCGATCATGACCCTGATATATCTTTTGACAGTATGTACCAGAGCTCCAACCATAATCTTCAAAGTCAGTATACATTTGTTCTACTAATGAAGTGGTAGGAACTAGTATTAGAGTTCTTAACCCCATCATTTTGTAATAACGAACTAGTGCATATATTATTAATGACTTACCAGAAGCAGTGGGAGAAAGCAACAAAGCGCGATGTCTGCTAACAGCGTGGTGTACGGCATCAATCTGATAGTCACGAACTCTAAGGGATTTTCCCTTTGACTTTGGTTTAAGAGATTTAACGAATCCTGAGACAACCTCTCGTTCAATATTTCTTTCATCTTCTACTCCATCTTCTAGTATATATTTAATTCCGTTTCTTGAACAATAGTTTTTAATATAGGATAACAACCCAACATAGATTTGTCCTGTAGCTGGTGAGAATAAACGTATCTTACCATCCCACATACGATTTTTAAACTGAGGCATAAACTTAGCGCCAGGCACTTCAAACGTAAAAAACTGTGTAAGTTCTTGTGTTGTTGATGGGTCTAGGTCATCTAAAACTAAATGTACTTCGTTCTTTTTAGATATACGCATTTTGCAAAGTACCCTGTTTACCATAGTTGCCTCTTAATANTATATTCCATGAGACACTTATACGTTGTTCTTGGGGTGACGGCACCCAATGTTGCAACCATGAAGGAAAAATTAATCCAGACCCCTCAATAGAATCAAACNTAACCATACTAGAATTGTATTGGTTTGGTGTATTTCTTGGCTGCAATACNCTTGCAGATGGTCGTGGATCAAAAAATTGTATTGGTGCGGTATTATTAGATTTTAAATAATATACACCAGATAAAAAGTTATTTGAATGTGTATGTGGAGGGTGAACATCACCATTTTGCATTTTGTTTGCCCACATGTTTGTAATTTCTATTTTATCATATTCGTATTTTAATTTTTTTAAAATTTGAGTTGTTGATTCAATTACGCCATCAACCAAAGGTTTNAAGTTTGGTAAAAGAAACAATTGATCTTCTTCCTCCGAAAACCGCAAATTAGCTATCATAGGTTCATGATCTATCTTCAAAGAAAAAGAATGAATTGTTGTTGGAAAACAATCAAAAGATTTTACATTAACCACGTTACTATGCTCCACCTTGTTCCTTTTGTAACTGTTTTTGCTTCGTGNGGAAACATAAAGTTAGATGGGAATATAATTGCAGAACCCTTGGCTGGGCAAAACTTTTTGTCTGCTACATAAAACTCTCCACCTTCATAATTATCATTAAGATATAATAATGCAGATACTTGTGGATAACCGTAGTGTTGACCATGACTGTGATGAATATTGTCAACGTGTTTAGACATAAACCCACCTTTACTATACCGATTAATGCGAAAGTCTGTGGTGTGCTTAACTGCAAACAATTCAAAGTCAGATTTGTAATTTACTATCACGTTTTCAAAACACTCTTTAATATCTTGATAGAATACATTGTTTTTTCGTATCCAATATTCTAACATCTTAACACGTTCTTCTTTTACAACTCGTCCACTATCGTGTGTGGAGTATGCAGAAGGCTCATATGGAAAATCGTGTCCAGTTAAATCATTACATAAACTTTCTGAGACAATACCTTCATAATATTTTACATAACCATCTACATCCATTACATCATTCCAGCTTCAAACTTTCTCCACTCTATTGCGTTTTTAATATCCCACCCACGATTATCAATAGACTTGATTACACCATCAATATATTTTATAACAATTTCTAGATAACCAATTTTATTCATTAGTTCAATTATATCTTCATCAGAAGTGATGTACATCGCAAGGTCACTTTTAAGAACCTTCAAGTCAAATGGTTTAGATGCATAAACTTTTGCGTCAGATTTGCCACCATAGTATTCCCATTTCTGACGATACATACGTTGATAGTCTCCATTGTGTTTTTGTAACAACAATTGAAACTTTGACCTGTGGTCAAGGTATTTTGATTTTATTTTTTGGTTGGTAAGGGATTCAGACGCTAAGTCTTCTTGATTAGTAATCACAAGATCGTTTCTAGCTTCTTCTTTCAATTGGTCTAAATTCATTATATTATTTCTCTTCAAAAATGAGCAGAGTCGATGTACTCTCTGAGTATATCTTGACTTTCTATGAAGTCTTAAATGTAGTTTGCTAAAGCGTTATCTTTTCTGCTCGGTTATATTTATAAAGTTTTTACTTCGTATATTTTGTACGCAAACTCAGCGCTTACAATTAAATTATCAACATCAGTTGCAGATTGTGTATAATCTAATGCACCCAATGATATTGGAAAAATATCTTCAAAACTAATCTCTACGATAGGATTATTTTTATTAGACAATATCATAAGGTTTGCATCAGAATACATTGACTTGTCTGGTGTTGCATTTCCTACATCTCCAATATCTGAACTGGTTGATCTTTGACTTGCAGGCGTAGTTGATGTTACATCTCTATGTGTTGTAAATTGGCCCCTGTTCTTAGGAAACCCAATCCCTGTTATCCAATTATGTAAAGACAGATAGTTTTCTAGATACTCATCTACAATAAAAGATATTGAAAGATTTTCATATTCAAGTTTATCTCCCATTGTAGGTATATTTTTAAATGGTGTATTTAAAATTGCTGGCGTGCCAGATATGCCTGGCACGTTAGCACTAACAGTAAAAAATTCAACTTTAGGAAGCTGAAGTATACCAAACTTAAACTGAGTTGGACTTGCGTAGTCTAACTTGTCTGGTTGTCTATCTAGTGGGGATTGAGATGTTGCCATAGTTAACGATTATGAATATACATTGTTACTTCAAATCCAAATCTAACATCTTGATAAGTTGGTTTTGTCCATTGCATAATACCTCTCCTTATTAATACTACTACTATTTATAACAAAAAAAAGGGGGAACTAATGTTCCCCCTTCGTACCATATTACAATGGTTTTAGACAGCGCGAAGTGCCTGATAACCAGCCGCAATCACTGACCGTGGCGCAGTACCTAAACGATACTTGTTATAGGTCTGTCCATCAAACGAACTTACTCGCTTGTTGAGGAAAATGGGGTATCCCTCAGTGCGTAGTTTGCTCATTACTGCTCGAACATTCTTTACACCATATCGTGATGTAATTTGTTTTGCAGTAAGTTCTGTACCACTCATAAGTGCGTTAAGAACCTTCTCAGTTTTAGTAATAGTAGTCATTATATAATTTCTCCTTGTCATGACATTAACAATCGAGGTTTTCCCCGATTGATGTAATACTATAACACGTTATATGATATAATGTCAATACCCTTTTTAAATAAAAGCTAAAAAAAAGGGGTCTGAAAGACCCCTTCTTAATATTAGGTTGGTTGACCCAACTCTTATGTTTATTACATAAGGTTTGTGACTTTAACCCTTCGATACCAAGCATTAGTGTTTGCATCAAGAGAAGCATCAGTGTTAACTGTGTCTCCAGCTGCAACCGCACCAGCGGCAGCGAATGGATTAGCTGCAAGACCATAACGTGTCTTGAAACCAATCTTAGGTTGGAAAGAACTTTCACCAACCGCACGAACCATCTGTAGTGGAACGTATGGGCAGTAGAAAAATCCAGCGTCATAAGGGGAAGTACCCTTGTAACCAACAACATAGTACTGCGATGCAGCTACGTTAGCAGCATATGGATCAACATATACTTTGTAACGTCCGTTCATAACACCAGCGAATGTGGTAGTTGTGTCGTCTACGTTTAAGTTGTTTGATAGAGCAGGAGTGTAATCAAGTACACCTGCCATCTGAAGTGCAGAAGCAACATCAGCTGAACAGATAATCATGTTACCTTTCCCTCTACGAGTCTGTTGACCAATCGCATTGGCATCACGTTCGATTGCGAACATTAAACCTTTGAATTTCTCAACTGACCAACGACCGTTTGAATCTGTATCAAGGTCGAATATACCAGCAGTAGTTGTGTTAACTTGAGCACCCTTAACCGCAGTTACATACAATGAGCGAATTACTTCACGATTGATTTCTGCGAGGATTTCAGAACTTAGGATATTAGAAAGTTCTGTCTCTGCGTCAAGACCATGAATTGCTTTAAGGTCTTGTGCGAGTTCCATTGTGTACTCAGCTTTTAGCGCACGACTAACAGCAGTCACAGTTGACTTCTCGATTGAAAATGCCATCTGAGCAAATCCGTTGTCAGAACTGTCACCTAATGCTTCTGCCTGAGCAGTAGTCATACCTGTTGCAGAAACGTATGTTCCAGCAGAAGGACTGTCGTTAAGGACAGCAGGGTTAGTTTCTGTTGATCCAACATCACCACCACCGATATCACCGGCAGAGTTCTGGTTAGATGCACCAGTTTGGCCAGGCATTGCCTCGTCAACAAGTGCTTCTGCACCATCTTGTGAAAGGAAAGATGAACGCATTGCAAAGATAAGACCAGTAGGCCCTGTCATTGGTTGTACACCACATACGTCATATGCAATCAAGTTAGGCATTGCACGCCGTACTAGTGATATTAAAATTGGATCCCATGTATCGAATTGTCCACCACCAGTACTGTTGACTGGCGCTGTTTCTCCGAGGAAACCTCTATCTTCTTTTAAAGCTTTTTCTTGGTTCTCTAAGATGAGAGTAGTAACTGCCCGCTTATAAGGATCGGCGATCTCAGGAAGATCGGGATGCTCTAGGACTGGCTGCCACTTTTCTTGTAGATGTTCTGTCTGAAACATTTGTTTCTCCTTTAATTAATATACATCTGTTTAATATAATTTACGCACTTGCCTTTTGATTACGACTGATTGCCGACAAATAAGCGTTCATCGCATCTGTCGTATCAATGTCCTTAGCAGTGCTACCATCTTCATCATCAAAAGTCTGTTCGACTACAGTATTTTTAGGAAAGTAACTTTCCTTCAAAGTATTCAGTTTTTCTCGAAATGATTCCTCATCTGCAAAATCAACGTCTTCTGTAAGTCCTTTGAACTTCTCAATTTCTGTGTCGGCTAAATCTTCGGAAACCTCAGATATAACCTGTTCACGAACTAGTTTAGAGTTTGAATTAACCAACTCAACTGATTTCTCAATTGACTCGTTTAACTTATCTTCTAATTCGGAAATTCTTTCAGATTGTGCTTCGAGAACGTCATACTTCTCGTTAGGCACATCAATATAGTGATCTTCAAACAACTGTTTCAGTCCAGAGATAAAGTCTTCTGCAATTTCGCCCTTTAAACCGCGCTCTATTGCTAACTCGTTCTCTTTAGTCCATTCCTCTACAACGTAGTTGAGATAAGTATCAACTTTCTCTGTAAGTTCTTCTTTGAAAGTCTCTATTTCAGTTTCTTTCTCAGAACCAACTTCTTCATGAATACGTTCAATTTCTGAACGTACTTTAGATTTAACTGCAGCTTCAAATATTGTAGCTGCCTTAACCTTGAAGTCTTCAGAAAGACTGTCATCAGCGTTCATCAAAGCTTGTACATCTTCTTTTACGTTGATGTCTTTGATTCGTGCTTCAACTGCTTCTGCTTTTTCTAATTCTTCTTCAGTAGGTTCTGCCTTTTCTGCTTGCATCGCGGCCATGATGTTTTCATACTGAGATTTTAAATCTCCAGCCTTCATCATTTCCATCTTGTTAACCATTGCTTTTAGCATTTCTTTCTTAGTCTTAGGCATTTCCATTTCTGAAATAACCTCTTCACCTTCTGGTTCGTGACTAGCTGCTAGTTTTTCTGGTTTGTCTGCCTTGCCTGCACCTTTTTGTTGTGCATCACCTTTAACTTCTTTTGCTTTCTTAGATGCAACGTCTGTTGGAGAAGATTTAGCTTCGGGGTCAACTACTGCCGCCCCTCCGTCTTCTACTTCACCGCCAGGTGTGACTGCATCAATTTTTTCAGCTTTCGCGGAAGGAGCAGCACCGTCAGTAGGCTGTTTAGATGCCTCTTCTAGTTCTGCAAGTACTTCGACTTCCAGCTCTTCAATTGTTTTATCTAATTCGGACATAGGGTGTCTCCTTACCTTTTCTGTATTTATATTTATAAATTATAAACTTTTGAGGAACTTTGCGAATTCCAAAGCTTCCTGTGCGTGGTTTCTCTTTTCTTCAACCACATCAAATTGTTGTTTCAAGTCCTCTAACTCCGCTTCTAAAAGTGCGCCATGTTTCCAAACCCACTCTTTACCTTCCATAATACCTTCTACGAAAGCATTTGGTGCGGAAGGATCAGCAACAATATCTGCGGCTGTTGCAAGATAAAAATCGTCACGAACATAGTTCGCACCATTTTTTTGATTTAAACTACCCATTCCTCTAGAGGAAACACCTAGTTTTGCACCTTCATCCATAAGACTTTTAACAATCTCACCCATAGGAGTTGACATTATTTTTGCCTCACCGATAAAATTTTTACCATCTGGTGTCAAAGAAGTAATCATATGTGATACACGTTCTAGATTGACCGTTGGGCCATCAGGGTGTCCTAGTTCACCATATGCACGATTNTCTTTGATAAANTTCTTGTTGTATTTTGATACTTCATTTTGAAGCACTTCCATAGGATACACGCGACCGTTACGATTTTTAATGTCAGCCTGCATAAAGATACCACGAATTTTATAAGACTTTTTACCATCATCTTTTTCTTCACAGATGTACTCTACATCGTGGTCTACTGCTTCTGAAAATAATTTTACTGTATTCATATCCTTATCCTTTATGTGATGTTATCAAAACCAGATACTTTTCTAAACCTTACAATGATTGTTCCTACTGACGTACCATGTGTAGCAAGAACATCACCAGTTATACCAGAACCAGCATTGTTTGCAAGTGATGGAGCGCCATCACCAAATCCGTATGAACCACTACCATTACAGGTAAAACATACAACATTTGTTGTTGCATCCCATAAAATTTGAGTTGTTGCAGCTACTGACCATTCTATACCGCTAATACTCATTCTTGGATCGGTTGCAGCACCAGCCAACTCTGATGCATCTGCGATGCTACCAGCAGTTGTAGTTCCAGTTGTTGTTACTTTAACAACATGTTCAAAGTCACTATCGACTAATGTTTGTAATACTACGGCCATTATCTACTCCTAAATTGATAACATCTCTTTTTCGAAATAGTTCATAAGGTCTTTTTCCCGAACTTTGAATCTTTTCGATACGTCTGTAATAGTTTTGTCAAAAGTATTTAGGAAATCTGAAGGTTTAGAATCCATTTTATTAAAAATTTGATCAACNGCGTTCTTCATCTTCGGAGAAAGCTTCTTATACGTCTTAGATTTCTTATGTTCATCTTTTTCTACGACAGATGAATATACACTTTCAAACTTTTTAGTCATTGCCTACTTCTTCTTCAGCTTCGTCTTTTGCTTGTTGCACAAATGTTTTTGCAACTTCAGACCGTTTAGTTTCTAAGGAATCTCCAATTTTTGTTGCTATTGAAGTTTTGAAAACTTCTTCTGCACCTAAATT
The DNA here is from genome assembly GCA_002169685.1 of Rickettsiales bacterium TMED211. Next base: position 12,344 of record NHJI01000066.1, read on the forward strand.
GTTTCCTGACGCAACTGCGTCTACAAATTCTCTACTCATTATTTCTCTCCTTTTTCAAATTTATGGCTATCGTCTGGNTTGCCATCATGTTCTGGGNCTTCATAGTCAGGCATATCTTCTGGAGTTACTATACCACCAGTGCCATCTTGTGGATAACGAGTAATGCCGTCACCACCATCAGGAACATCAATACCACCGTCCATAGGATCGGTATCGCGTTCTTTCCTAATCTGATCATTCATATCAGAAATTTCTGCATCATTCATACGCAAGACTTTCTTTAATACATATTCTTTACTAAAGAAAGTACCGATATATGATTGTATGCCGTCAAGTGCTTGTATTCTGTCGTTGAGAAGTTCTGCATCTTTAAGTTCTGCAAAGTGACCATCTTGTAAGAAATCATATTGAACATGTTCTTGTATTGAAGGCCAGTCTTCTGGTGCAATAACACCCTTTAATAAAAGTTGTGTTTTAAGAACGTCTGTAAATAAAGGAACAAACTTCTTACGAATACGTTGCACAAATTTAGTAAATTTTAATTCATCTCTTGTTATCTCTGATGCTCTACCTAAAGAAAATCCAGCTTCAGAATCCATACGAGATATTGGAACATTCAAAGACTTGTAAAGTTTCTTTTGAAAATATTGAATGTCATCAATCTCTCCTAGATTAGANCCGCCAGGCAAAGTTGTAATCTCTGTNCCTCGACCACCNTCTCTACGAGGCAACCAAAAATCTTCTAACATAGACATATGATTTCGGTCATCTCTAATTTCACCAGTAGATGCATCGTATACTAANTTGTTACGATAACGATTCATAACATCTTTGAGATATTGTTCTGCTTTAATCTTTGGTAGATTACCAACATCAATATAGAATATGCGTCTTTCTGGCGCTCTTGATATGCGATAGATAACTAACGCATCTTCAATCATTCTAAGTTGGTTAACAGGTTTGATTGCTTTGTGTAAATATGAAAGGACTCGACCACTGTTGCCATCAATCAAACCAGATGGGCAATACGAAATCGAATCTACTGCAATTCTTAACCCTTGATTAGAACCAGAAGTTCCAGCTGATGCTAATCCTTTTTCGTTATAGACATAGTACTCTTCAATTTTTTCAGTCATCTGTATTGAAGTTTTTTTGTCTATACTTTTCTTAACTTCCCTTACTTTTTTAATTTTAGTAGGGTCAATATATCTTAATTCTTGTATACCCTTTCTAGGGTTTTTACTGTCAATTATTTTGTGATAAAACAAACGTCCGTCCACATACCATCTNCGAAAGATGTCNTGNCCTTTTTGTTCAAANCTAAGAAGTCTTAAAACTTCACGAAACTCTGAACGAATCTTTCTTTTAATTTTATCTGGATAGGGTAAACGGTCAAGAGTAATTTCTACTGCTTGGTCGTCTTCATTTGCAACAATACCTTCATTAATGATATCTTCTATTGCGGTATCACATTCTGCTTGCTGTGCAATATCACGATACCGCCGAATTAAATCTAAATCGGTTCGTTCTCTGCCATCTGTATCTAAAATTTGACCGAAAAAACCACCACCGGCAACGTCAATAGTACCGTCATCAGGAGTTGGAGTGGAGAAAGTTGTTCCTCCACCCGAATCCTTAGATGATTTTTCAATCTTGAAACCAAATAACTCAGCCATAATATCTCCTACTAGTTATTACTATTTAGTAGGACTAAAAATTGACGCCAGAAGCCTCAAAGTGTTGATATCTCCATGTACACTCAAACTCCTCAAGAGCGTCTTGATTTTCTGAAGTTAGTTCAATTGAACTAATAGTTACTGGCCATGAACTTCTGAAAATATATGTTTTCAGAACTGTATCATCTCTGTCTAACTGTTCAACAGTCAAATCTGTCTGATAATCAGCAGGGTCAATAACACCAGTGTTTAGTGCTAAGTCGTTTATTCCGTTAGACCACCTTTCCAATGCGTTACGAATCATAAAGTCCGTATCGTTAATGAATGTAGTAGTCCAAGTTTCACTAAATTCCCTATCACCAGCAATATAAATTTTTCTGCCGCGAAAGGGAACTTCGATTGGGGTCAATTCTTGTGCTGGAAGATTACTTCCTTTACACATGAAAGATGTTCTACGAACATCAAGACCAATNGCNATGCCTGGCGGAGGAGTAATAGTTACTCTGAACTGATTAGCCCTTGCGCCACCACCGATTAAGTTTGCTTTGAAATCGTTAATACTAGCCATGACTTATCCTCCTACCTCGCTAAACGATACGCCAGTTCGTACCGCGATAAAGTTTAATGAGATAAAGTTGATAGAACGAGCAGGTTTGATGAATATATCTCCAACAAACTCGTTACGGTCAATAACTTCACCAGTGTTATTTGTTGCATCACATTTTACTGAAAAGTCTGTAATACCTCTTCGACCTTGAACATCTCGTAAGAAAGGTTCAACTTGGTTTCTAAATTGTGCCCTTGTAAATTCATCGTTGAATTCAAAGAGTTGAAATTTAGCTGCGGTTGCAATTGCTTTTTCAAGAACCAAGAATAATCGTCTGACGTTAATACGGTCAAATGCACTTGGTTTTGTTTGAGCAGTTTTATCACCGAATAGAACCACACCTTGGCCAGGAAAATTAACCACTGGATTAATTCTAGCTTTGTAAAGTATGTCTCTATCTGCTTTTAGTGGGTTGTAAGAAAGTTTAATTGCACCTCTTACATTACCGCGAGTATAACCAGCAGGTGAGAACCAAGGGTCAGCAACCGTATCTGTGTGAGCACAAAGACCAGCAGTGTCACCATTTAGTGGCACAAACCGATAAACGTCATTGTACTTGTCATACATGTATTTGTATCCACTATCGAATACCATGTAAGATGATGATGGGCAAGTGTCAAATGCGTCTTTGACATTCTTAGTCATAGTTACATTACTTGTACCACCAACAGTTGCAGCCCGATACGGAGAAACAAATCCTACACAATCTCTGCGTGTTTCGCAAAGTGCAGTAATCATTGTTACATGAGTATCATGTCCAGCAACAGTGTCAGCAACAGCAGAACTTGGCCCACCNAATACTAGGTTAATGTCAAGATTTTCTGTGTCCTCAAACTTATCATANGCAAGTTCNAGTTCACCAGCAGTCACAGAATAATCATCTGTTCCACCAGTTANTGTNTCAACNNNAACTCCACTTACTAATGTGTAGTCTGTTCCTGTTGCAANATCTGTACCCCAATTAGNACCAGCAGATNNGTGATCTGTCCAGTAAATAAGAGTAGACCTACGGAAAATAACATCTGCGTAATAGTTGTTGTCTCCTTGTGGAGATTTTGCAGATGGGTTCTTTGACATAAAAGGAAATGTTTCAAGAACTGCAGCTGTTCGTTGTCCAGCAACATCAACATCAAAACCNGTAAGATCACCAGTTTTGTCGTATACTGCAACGTGAAGTTCATCTTCCTCACCACGACCATTTGCAGTTGACCAAGGAGATGTGCCAGGAGGGCCATCAAATAAGTCAGAAAATCTCCAACGTCTTGTGATGTANGAGTTATCAGGAATAACTGTTTGTAGTCCAGCTCCAGCAGGATCATCTAACAAACGAATTGTTAGAGTTTCAGAAGAAATTGAAGTAACTTCATATTCTTGGTTGTTAGATTCTACGTTTGCATCTGTTGTAAATGCAAGAGCTACATCGTTTGCAACTGTAATTGGTTTGTCAAGTATTAATGCAGTCTGTGAAGTGACTGTTGCAATTTTAACAACCTCACCACCATCAGAAATGCCTGCACCGATTACTCGTTGTCCAACTGCAGCTGTACCAGAGTTACCATCAACTGTTAAGTTTTTGGTTGCAACTGTGATTGCACCATTTACTGTTGCAGTAACAGAGTTGTTTGTTTGGAATGAAATGATATCGCCAACAATAATTGAAGCGTTTGATGCATCTTGGTCATCAACTGTAATTGTTAAATCACCAACCGCACCAGCACCATTCACTAAGTTAAGTGTTCCAAGTGGTTGTGTAAACGCACGTTTGCCAGGGCAAATATCTACACCAAGCGAGTTACCATGTGTTCCAGCAGTCCTTGCGGCCCACTCACCATGAGAACCTTGACCTGTAGAAAAACTTGCTTCGTAATGGTCATCATCACGAATAAGAATACCACTGTTTGCACCAGCGTTTAATATCGCTGACTCTGCACGAACTATACGAAGTGCGTCAGAGTACTGCAAAAAGTTTGCAGCTGTAAAGAAAAACTCAAAATTACTTGAATTTGGTTTTCCAAATATTGATACCAGTTGTTCCTCTGAACTAATTGTAGTTACAGATGAAACTGGCCCCTTTTCAAATGGCCCTGCAATCGCACCTATTGAGGTGGATACTGCTGGGATAACATTTGTTAGGTCTATCTCTCTGACTTGAACGCCAGGCGAAACTAAAAATGCCATGTCTCTTACTCCTTTGTATTAGAGTGTTTTTTAATCTTCTACTGATATTTATAAAAAAATAGTTTCCAAAAAGTCATTTTTATAAGTGTTATTGCATATAAATAATTTTATGCCAAATGAACATTACGAAAAATACAAAGATACCATTAAAAAGGTAGCTCGTAGAAACTATCGCAAGAGAATTGTTTTACTTAATGAATTCCTTGCAGATAAGTCGTGCAAACACTGTGGCGAAAGTGAAACAGTATGTTTAAAGTTTTATCCTCACGATGCTCAAATACGAAAAATAACAAAAAGAGTTGGTTTAAATAATGAAAGTCGTAAAGAAATAATTGAACTTATAGATACCTCTTTGATACTGTGTTCAAATTGTTGGATTAAAAATGATAATGACCTAATTGAATTTATTTAGATTTTTACCAATCTGAGTCATGTGATCTAACCACTGGACTCCAACGTGTCCCATACTCATCAACCATTGTACCAACATTTTCATCTTCCAAACCATTTACAACAAACCCAAACGGAGCCATATCNTGTTCTAACATGTCTTGTTGTTCTCGCATCATAGTCTGTCGTATGTCCATATCAGTNAGTTCTTTAAAATATGTCTGGTCTGTTGCCCATGCAAACATAAACAAACACGCAACTAAATCATCTGTGCAACCATCGTCTGCTTCAAACGATTGTCCTTTAACAATAAAGGTAGATAGTTCACTAATGATCTGTAGGTCTTGAATAATAAGTTTATCATCCTCAATCATTTGTTTAAGATTAGAACAACCTATTCGTTTTACAGCTTTAGTTGTTCTTACACCCAACTGCGCTCTACCACCTGAGAACCCCCCACCAAGGACTTGGCCTGCGCGCCCTCGCATTGAAGCCATGATTAGGTTGTCATACTCCAAGTCAAACTGCATAGTAGTCGCAACCTGTTCTCCTATGTCATTTACCTCTATGAGAACAAATGCTTGATTGTATGCTCTTGCAACATCGTATATCTTAGCAGGAAACAATAGTGGTTTTACTTCGTTATCACGATACTTTCCAACAATTTTATACGGCATTTGCGTTACATCAAACACTAAAAATGCAGAATAGTCATTAGATGTACCTCTTGAAACGTCAGCAGTCATCACATAGGTGTGGTCTTTCTGTGGTTTTTCAAACATATCAAACCCAGCATTAGACGTAATTGGCGGATTGTAAGACATTGTTTTTAGTTTTTGTGCTTTAATTAATGTATCAATACTTCCTAAGAATTCACACTCAAACTCTGTGTTGAACTGTTGTTCGCTAGTGTTCTTTATAGTTTCTGCTTTCCACTTTTCATCACGGCCAGGAATTTCACTCCAGTGAACTTCTATTGGAACGTAAGTATTTCTTTGATTCTCTGCATCATTCCACAACTTGTAAAACATATTCATACCATGAGGGGTCGATACTATCATCACTTTTGTAGTTTTACCCGAACTGATTGTTGGATATACCGAACTAAAGAATTGTTCTGCTACGTTAGAAGGAACGTATGCAAACTCGTCTAAGAAAATAATATTATATGAACCACCACGAACCGCAGATGCAGAAGTAGAGCTTGCAAGAATCTTTGANCCATTTTCTAACTCCAANGAACCNTTGTTCCAACTCATTACTCCTTGTTGCAACCACTTGGGTAGGTGTTCATATGCGAGTTGTAACCGTCCTAGCAAGTCTCTAGCGGTCGCAGCTTTGTTAGCAAGTATCGCAACATTGACTGAAGCATTGAATAAAACATAATGCAACAAATATGCTATGATGGTTGTAGATTTACCAGACTGTCTAGGAAGTTTACAAATAGTAAAACGATTGCTGTGAAATGTGCCAACCATTTCTTTTTGAAAGTCATACATCTTAAATGGAACTAAACCCTCATCTAATGACACAATCATAATATAGTTTTCTATAAAATACTGAGGGTCATTCATACACTTAGAGTATTCTTGAACTTCTTNCTTAGTCCACTCTTGNGANACNTTTGCCNNNTTNAGNTTTGGATTNCCTAAGTATACTCNTTGTTCAGCCATTTTTANNNNTTTCCATGTATTANAAAGTTACANGCTATACTTATTCTTGTTNTGTTTTTNGTGCTTGGAGCNACACCATGTTCTAACCAACTTGGAAACAATATAACCTCTCCAGCATTAAACGGTCTTTTACTTATCACATTACTATATGGTTGCTTTAAAAATCTATGAGATGCATCCATAGCTTCTTGTATTCTTGGGTCTTTNAGNTATANAGTTGCNTCNTCTGTTGGTGTNNCATAATANACNGCTGACCAANNNGCTTCTTCNTGAATNTGTGGCATNGTACANTGACCNTCTCTTGCAATGTTTGCCCAACTATTAATTAAACTTATGTTTGCATCGTCAATGTAAATTTCACTTAAAATTTTATTGACACTAGCGAGCATTTTTTTTCTTAATGATTCAAGACTTGTAGCATACGAGTCAACTCCTCCAAGTAAAGATTTGTTGCTTTGCCAACCACCACCTTGCACTGGATTAAATTGAAATCCCCAACCTCGTTTTTCTCTTTCTAAGATTTCACTTTTGATTGATTCATTATCTAAGTTTTCTAGTTTGTAATTAAAAATTGTGGTAGGCCACAATTGTTGTCTTTCTACATTCATAATATAATCCTAATTGTAAATCTAAAATGTTATTTTTTTTCTTTTAACATCTTTTGTAGTTCAGCTGTAGAACCAACGTATAGTGCGTTGTTTACTGTTCTTGGTGCGTGGTCTGGTACTTCTTTCAATTTTCTCATTTTTTCTTGTAGGTCTGCAAGTTTTTCTGTAACCTCTGCAACTTGCTTGATGCCATTAAGTGCAACTTCGTATGTTCTTGGGTGTTCTGATTCTTTCGCAAGTTCTAGAATACCATCAATCGCATCTTGACCTCGTTCAATCAAGTTATAAAGATTTTCTCTTTGATACTTGTAATCATTGTCAATGTCTTCAGCATTAAAGTCTGGATTTTTTGGATGACCATCTCTAGCATCACCAACTTTTTTTTCAATGTCAGTTGATTCTGGAACAATCTTTTCTATAACACCTAAAGTTTTATCAAGTCGTAACGTGGTATCTTTATTCATCTGAACCTGTTACTGGATTAAAGTCTTTTGCGTCTTCAAAGAAAGATGTAGTTTCGTTAAATCCAAAATCATCATCTGCATCAGCACTTGTTGGATTCGGTGTAACTGTAAGTCTTTGTTCTCTCTTCGGCGAATTAACTTCTACGTCAGTGTATTGGTCAACTTGTACAGTTTTAATAACCTTACTAGAAGTAACAGGGCCATACAAATAAAACTTCGCAGTAAATGACAAAGTGTATATCAATGCTCTACGAGTTGTAAAGTCTCCTTGATAATTATCTTCATACGAAATAGAATTTAGTACAATAGGAACATCTCTTTTACTATCCATCGCAACATTATCATTAATTGTCAATGTATAGTCTGGTTGAAA
>NHJI01000067.1 GCA_002169685.1 Rickettsiales bacterium TMED211
CACCGATAATATCATCAGCTTCTGCACCATATATTTCTATAAACTTATAAGGTAAGTTTTCAGAAAATTCTTTTTTGATTTTATTAAGACACTCAAATATAGCATCCCAATCATGATTAGATTTTTTTCTGGTAGTTTTACGAGAAGCTTTATATTGTGGAAAATAATCACGCCTCCAATAGTGTTTGGAATCATAACATAATACCAGTTCACCAAACTCAGATTTAAAACGAGTACGATACATGCGTAGTGAATTTAAAATCATATGGCGAACCATATTATCATCTGGTTTAGTTTCTTTAGTCATATGCAAATGCATCATAACACTTGCAACTGAAATTTGGCTCATATCAACTAGAATCATTATCATCTTCCAACATAAACAACTCTATGAATCTGCTCAAATGTTCCATGTTAACATCAGTATGAGTAGCTCCATCGCTGTCTTTAGCAACATCAACAAACCTATCCACAATGTTTTGTGTGGGGTATGGTATTTCCATTCCCCTGTAAACCATACCTTTTGTAAATTCAATTATCATACCAAGGTCGTTTATAAGTTTTCCATCACTTATGGTAATTTTATTATCGTTACACATTTGTACCATGTGAACAATCAACTCCTGTGTTAAGTCTTCAGCAAACTCCATTTTCATTTCAAGTTCTGCTTCAATGTCTTCGGGTTGTTTTACATGTAATTTTTTCCATGGCCCCTTAATGACATTATTTTCAATATCTTCTTCCAAAAAATTATTCTCCTAACGCCATTTCTTTTGTCCACACACAACCCAAATCAGGATAGAACGTATCAATATCTCGTTTTGGTTCACCCTTCTTTGGCCCATACCAATAGTATGCTAAAGCTTTGCAAGAACTCTTTATTTTGTTTTGCATGTATTCACCATAGAACATATCTATCCAATCGCCATTTTTAAGGTAATATTGCATGTTGCGAACATACCCCTCATGCATAGCAAGTTTTGAACTTGCACCCTTAACATTTTGTCGTACAGATGCACGTTCACTTGTCGCATATGATTTTTGTGTTTTAATCCACTGTTTAACTTTATCTGGATGCAACTGATGTTCTTCATCAAGTTCTCTTAAACTTGTATGAATACCAGACAAACCATACTCAGGATTTTTTGCAGCTCTTACAGCTCTTGCTTTTGCAAGACGTTCTGATGCAGCTGCTCTTTGTTCCTCAGTCATAGGTTTACGAGGTTTACGAAACTTCTTTCTTACAGGTGCTTCCCACTTACTGTTGTCTGTGGTAGCAGTTATTTTCTTTCGTACCATAATTTATCCCCTTGTAAGATATTGAAAAATACCATTTAGAAAAATTGCAACTGCAACTGCATTTACAATTATTAATGCTCGGTCGTTCCAAATGATTGAAACAACTAACCAACCAGCAACACCAATACATTGTAAATACATGTTATAGGGATACATGTTATTAGTGGTCATAACCATCGCAATAATAAGCACTATTGAAGATGCCCATTTCATGTACCATACAAACGGCTGTTGGAATCTTAACGGAGTTGAAGTTTTCGAAACATTTTCATATTCTTCCAATTCAACAATTTCTACTTTTTGGTTAGTATCCAAGTTCTTCCTTCCTCTTTTTTATTTCTCTCTGTTGTCTACGAATTGAAGCTGCTTTAGTTTTTCTGCGTTTAGAGCCTTTTGATTCATAGAACTCTCGTTCTCTAAGTATATTAAAGAGGCCATCTTGTTGTAGCTTCTTTTTCATAATTTGGATAGCTTTATCAACATTATTGTTGCGAACTTCCACTTTCATTTACCAATGTCCTTTACGTTGTCTTTGGTGATTACTTGGTACGCACCTTTATTGTATGCAGGCGCAATAGTGTATCCAGCTGATATTTTTAGTTTCTCAGTATTATCTTTTTTTGTGCAACTATCTATGTTGCCCATATCCATGCGACTAGGAATATATTTTGTTTCCCTACGATATACATCATGACCTTTCCACTCTACAAACTTCTTAGGTTTCTTTTTAAGTTGGTCAGGGTGACAGCCATGTTTACGAAGAAACTTTTCGTGTGCAGCACGCTCTGCAAGAATTCTCTTGTTTTTAGTAGGTTTCTTTTTTTTGCGTGTATTAGTTGTCGTATAATACGCAGGCAATAGGTGCATAGTCATAATATAAATTTACCACAATTTGATGTAAAAAGTCAAGTACCATTAATGTGTTTTGCAATAATTTCTGATATTTTAATTAGTTCTTTATCACCATCTTCGTCAGTTTTAGTTTGAATAAAACCATCTTTTTCTAACTTTTCAAGAACCCAACCCACAACTTTTTCATGCAACGTGTTGTTTTGCACATATCTGCCTAGTGAGTAAGCGACAGCAATTGCGCTTGTTGCAATAATTGTGTGGGTATAAACGTCCATGAAAGTATTTATGTCTCGTATTCTTCTACTAGTTTTTCAGTAAGTGCAATCAAATCATTCTCATCAACCACCTTTGCAAAGATAGATGATGCAAGTATTTCCTCTGCACGCCTCATGCACTCGTTGTATACGGCGGCTGAATATTTCCATTCAATTTCAAAGGATAGTACATTTTGTTCGTAGTATTTCATAAAATTTTCTTATGCAGCCTGATTTTCTCTTATAAAGTGTTCAAGTTTTCTAACACGAACAGCAAGTCTTTTAACAGTTAGTATGTCATTGTCGTCACTTTTTGTATTGAGAGCACAAGATTTCATGAGAAGTATTCGTTTATACAACGCAAGCATACTAGGAAAGCTTTCCGTTTCATTCCACCGCCATAACTGATGAAGTTTAGAGATTGGTATCATTTCAAATTCTTTATCACTAATTTTATAGTAGTATTTCATAAAATTTCCTTATGCAGCCAACGCAAGTTTTACTTCTGGTCTGTAATACAGAGCTCTATTTTTTCGTTCAGAAAGGTCACTAAAAGCCTCATTAACCAATGCAGCCTTTACTTCAGGTCTGTAGTACAGAGCTTTATAACGTGGTGGGTACTTCTCTTTTGCTTTCTTCAAAGCAACCATTTCCCAATCAAACTCTTGTTTGTAGTCTTTCAAATCACGATGACACAAAGCATACTCTTTGATTTTTAACCTACTTAAATTCTTCTCTTCGTTGTTGAGAAGTATTTCAGTGATATCAGTACACCACATTCTATAGGTTTCCATCGCATCTTTTGGAACATACTCTGAAACTAGAGCTGCATGATAGAGTCTTATGAAAGTTTCATAATCAACTGCATCCATCACAATATCAAATATTTTGACTTCTGCATTTTTGTTAGACAGCGTATTCCACTCACAGTTAGAGTTGATTACATGATCGTGACTTGTCACAGTTTTTTTCTGGGGTTTGTCACAAAAGAATTCAAACTTCATATTTTTACTCACTTTTTTCATCATATATAACTATGCTAACACGTTGAACAGGATTTGTCAAGGCTTGATTAGATATATTTAGAATTAAACTCAAATCGCCACTCGTCAATATTTGTTTCAAAATACTCTTTTATGTAACTTTCGTCAACAATTTCCATACGTTCTTTGACGTACTCAAGTATATTTGAAAGAATTGTTTCTTTACTGGTGACATCTTCCAATTGCGAAAGTACTTCTTCAGCCGCATCAGCTGTGTAGTCTTCCATTTCCATTATCCAATTATTCACTTTACTCATTCAGTCACCTCTTTTTTCATCTTATGTAACCATTATAAGCGATGAGCCATACTTTGTCAAGGCAAATCGCTGANCTNATAAGTCATTGATTTTCATAGAGATTTGTAAATAGTTACTAATTCTTCTTTACCTTTGACCTTAATTTTGTCTATTTCGACACCTTTTAGGTCATTTGGTAACTGTTCTTGGGTGTATGAAGAATATATGGTGTTAACAATACTACCATCTTCCTTGTGATAATTACGAGTTGAGGCCTCTAATCTTGCAGCCAGATTGACTGCATCACCGATAACCGAATAGTCAAATCTGGTGGTACTACCCATATTACCCACAATACACGTTCCTGTATTGACTCCACTACCGATATTAATCTCTGGTAGTCCTTTCTCCTTCCATGCAGCCTTTAGGTTCTCAGTCTCCACCGCACACTCCATAGAGGTACGAACTGCGAGTTCTGCATGGTTTTCACAATCCAGTGGTGCGTTCCAAAATGCCATGATACAGTCACCCATGTACTTGTCTACCGTTCCCCCATTATCCAAGACAATCTTAGTCATGCGGTCTAGGTAGTCATTGATACACTCGACCAATCCTTCTGGGTCATCATTGTTTTTGTAGTATTCTGATATGGGTGTAAACCCAACAATGTCCATAAAAAGAAAACTCATCTCTCTACGTTCACCACCAAGTTTTAGTGCTTCTGGATTTTTCTGTAAAATTGCAACCTGTCTTGGGTCAAGGTAATGTTCAAACTGTTTCTTAATCTGTTGACGCAATCTAAACTCTTCCATGAACCGTAGGAAAGCTGCAACCGACCAAACTACAAACATAGTGAGAATAGGATAAGACCAATCTATTAGATAACTGTATTCAGTAAATAAATATGAACTTCCATAATACGACCCAGCAAGAAACAATGGTAACAGTATCGCACCGAAATACCAACTTAGTGTTAACACCACCGCAGTTAGTATGAGTGACGCAATCAAGGTAACTGACAACTCTGCTAAATCAGACCAGAATGGCCTTGTGATGTTTCTTCCTGTCATCATGGTTGTTATAGATGCAGCTATCAAATCGTGACTTTGAATAACTCCTACTGGTGTTGCAACTGGATTATCAATACCAGACGCAGTTGGTGAAAGTATAACAATCTTCCCTGTAAAATCTAATCCATCAAATAGTTCTTTTTCTGTCAATCTGTTTATCGCATAGGTTTTTGTTTTCCATTTAAAGTCAATCCAAATTGCGCCATTTGCATCAGTCATTATCTTTTTATATTTTGGTATGCGTAGTGCTTCGATACCACCCTCCCCAATCTTCATCTGATAACTTATATCTCCAGCAGCTGTTCTTAATATTTCCATAGATAACGATGGATACAACTGTCCGTCTATCTGTACCACCAAAGGCATCCTACGAACCACACCATCTCCCTCTGGTGCAATCAGCATCATACCTACACCTATTGCAGATTTCGCAAATGATTCTATTGGCCCAACTGCACCTTCATAGTTGTATACCCAAGGTTGCCATGGCGCACCTATCGTTGCAACTCCTCTGGGTACAGGATTGCCTTTGGTTTGGTTTGCTGGTATTTGACCTATGATGGTGGGAGTCTTTTTCAACATCTCATCAAATTGTTCATCACCACCCATTCTATCTGCATCTGCAAACAGTATAGGCACTACAACAATCGCAGCTCCCATACGATACAGTTCTTCAATGTCTTTTGCTAATTCATTTCTGGGCCATGGCCATTGACCATTTTCTCTTATAGAATCATTATCTATTTCTACAGTTACAATCTTTTCTGTGATTGTCTCCTGTTGTGTTCTTTGGTGTTGGTCTAGTGCTTTCAGTCTCACCATGTCGAGAAACCAAGGGTCTGAATAACGAATACCACAAAAGAGTAAGATAACTAATATAGAGACAATCCATTTTTTCACTTTAATTTCCTTGTGTTAATGATATTCCACAACCACCAGAAGTTTGACAGGTCTGTGTAATAGAGTAAGACTGTGCTGTATTTCCTTGTTGTGTTAATGATAAATCAGTATGATACGAGCCGTATAAATTTACTGTTGCGGTATGATCTCCATCACCTTTCTGCATGACCTCTTGTTCACCACCATCTGTTCTTATGTCCATTCTCAAGTCTTTATCTCCATTTCCTTTCTGTGTAATAAACGTATCGTTATTATCACCATTATAATAATATATTTGTGCNTAGTGGTCNGCATTACCTGTACCTGTNTCTTGTCCTATCTTTATACTATTGTTATTTGCATGTACATCAAGGTTAATTGTATGACCACCATACTCCGAGTTTGGTGTAGTACCAGAACAACTTGTATCTGTGCTACTAGAAAATGTTGCACCCTGACAAACATGAAGATCGTTATTGTTGCCTGGCATATGAAAACCTATTTTGTTGGAGTCTGAACCTGTGGTATTATACTGTTCAAATTTAAGAGTGTTGTTTGTTCCATCTATATCACCACCCCAAATTTTACCAGAACCCCAATAAGACACCCAACTAATTGTATTGTTGTTTCCTACTTGATTAAAATCAAGTGTATTGTCATCATGAGCCATAGACAAGTTGACAGCATTGTTATTGCCGTCTTGGTTGATGGTTATCGTTGTATCATCACTGGTAGTAATCTGTTCTATGAACACGCTGTTGTCAGCGTGTGCAATACTACTCAGACTGATAGATAACAATATTATTAGTAGTTTCGTCATCTGTCGTTATCTCCGGCACAGGTATTCCTCCCTGTGTCAAATTAATTACATAACCCCAATCTGCATTTAATCTTAAATGAATATTACTTGCTCCAACCTGTCTAATTATTTCCAAACGAGAACCATCACGAAGCGTATTGACTTGAGTTGCTTTGTTGAACCCACTTGTTCTTCCGTCTACCATTTCTGACTGTGCGGTTAGTGCAATCAATTGGTCTAGTATATTCATCAACAAATCCACATCTAAAGGATTAATGTCTAATTCAGTAAACTCCAATTTATCTTCATCAAGCTGATTTTTTTCTAACTCTCTGTATTCTAAAAAGTCTATGTCCAGTAAATTTTTTAGACTATTAGAATTTCTAACTATTTCTATAAGTTTCTCTTTGGGTGGTTTAATTATTAATAAGTTGTTAATCTGGTCTAAACTCAAATCAAGTATAACTGGTTTTGATGGAGTGGTTTCTCCATTTGTAACCAGTGTAGATTGAAATGCTTGGTTGAGAACAACCTGTCCAGCATCACTTTCTACTGAAATTTTACCCACCGTTCCATCTGCATTGGGAAGTAGAATAACCAAAGATTTTCCTACCTCATCAACTGTCATGCTGAACGCAGTTCCAAGCACACCTATTCGTGCAGTTGGAGTGCGAATATCAACATTTTGAGCATTTAGTTTTGCAATGTTACCACTTGCATATCTAACTGTTCCCAATGCAACATTCATTATAAGTTTAGACCCACCTTTATTATTTGGGTCATACACAAAGTCATCTATCACTAACGAACTGTGTGAGCTTATTGCGACATTCGTATCGTCTACAAATTTAATACCAACGTCACCGCGACCAGTTCGAACATTGTCTTTAAACTCAATCTTCGAACCTTTTTGTAGATCAGACTTTTCGCCTGACCGTTCCACAGAAGCATTACCTTCTTGTTTAACTACATCTCCTATCGCACCATAAGCACTACCAGTAAGAATAAATAGACTAATCGTCCATAGTAATTGTAACATTATGCCCCGACCCAACTGTTGTCATACTAACTGTTCCATCGTGCGCTCCGTCTTGAGTTATAGAAAACGTACTTGACGAACCTGTATGATGTAGAGTTGTGTCTTGGTCAGCCGCACCAGTATGTGTTGATGTAATGGTATTGCTACCACCAATTGCTGTAATGTTTGTTACTTTCTTATCGCCACCTAACATTGATGCAGTACTGTTTTCATTAATGGTTATAGTGTTGCTGTCACCAGTTGCGACTAAATCAATGTCTGCATCACTGGAGGCTGCACTATTGCCCACATTAACTGTTGTGGTGTTTTGACTACCAGTAATAGTTTGAATAATACTGTTGTCTGCTGACGCAGAGTTAGCACCAACCGAAACAGTAGACGTATTACTGTTACCTTCTTGTTTAAGTGTGAATGTTTGTGTCGCACCCACAACAGAAGCTGCAATAGTGTTTGTATTACCAATTTGATCAACATCTAATGTTTGATTGTCACCTGTTAAAGTAACTGCTGTAGTTGAATCACCAAATTTATTGGTCTGTCCATCTTGATTGATGTTTGCAGTAAGACTTGCGCCCGACTGCGTAATGTATACATCGCTCGCATAACCCACACTCATCATAACAAAATACGCGAGAACTGTAAGTATGCTAGTTTTCATTTAGTTGTCTCCTTATTTAAACTTCCATAGTTCCTTTTTTATTCCTTCTTCAATCATCTGTCCTACACAATGTTCGATTGCTTTTCGAACAGCGTAAGACGTAGACTCATTTTCAGTTGCACCAGCTTCAACTTCCACCAACTTAGTACCCACATCTAAAAATTTAAAAACATTCATACCAACCTTTGTACTTAGTATGGTTTTTTGAGAGCTTACTGCAATCAAAACTTCGCCAGTTTGCACCGATATTAATCTTAATGCAACCGATACCATATCTCTGCGGTATTCATCTTGAATACCTATTCCTAAAGCCCTTGCACCAATACCACCAGTTTCGGTATTAGAGTCATAACCAACAATTCCACCACCAACTAAAACACCAGCAAATAGTAAAGGTCTAACTTTTTGTGCCTTCTCTCCCTCATAAGTACTTCTTGTGTTCCTTATGATTTGCCGTTCTTTTAATAACTGGTCTAATTGCATCCTTTCTACAACTGTAAACCACTCTCCCTTTCCAGCAGTTTTAAGTGCTTGTACTAACCACGTTCCTGCTCCTTGTGTTACTGCTGTACTTAGGGAAGCTAGATTTTCACTAGGCTTCCTTTGTCCTGTTTGATCAACAAATTGATAAACAGCTATTTCCACCTTCCTTTCGGGAGGTGCAAAATCTTTTAATTTTTTCACCATCGGAAATGATGTAGATGTTGGTCGTTCTATTCTTTCATATGTAGCACAACCAACTAAACTAAAAAGTAAAATCGCCGATAGGAACTGTAATAACCGTTTCGCTTGCATTTGCATCCATTATTGTTAATGTTACGTTATCCGTACTTTTAGCGTAACTAATTGTTGTACCTTCAAATGTTACTGTACCCTCATTTTCTGAACCCTCGCCAAACATATTGTCTACAAGTTGTTTAGACAACTGGGCGTAAATTCTTGATTCTACATTTTTCATAAACTTTGAAAGGTTCGTGTTAGCTGCATCTCGTATCAATTCTCTTTGTGCAGCTTCTCTTTTTTCTCGTATTGCTTTTTTTCTAGAATGTTCTTGGTTTTCAATTGTTAATACATGAGAACTATATCCGCTCCCACTAAAAGCTGGTGACTTCCACTGGTGAGTCAAATCGTTTGCTCTAGCATATTCTGCAACATGCAGACAAAAAATTATTGATAATAAAATAGTTATTTTAATTTTAAAATTAAGTGCTCTATTTATTTTCATTTTGTCTTTCCCCAGATAGCGCCTTTTCGTTGCTAATTTTTTCTGCTTGTTCTTGTATTTCCTCTTGCATTTTATCTTTTTCTCTATACTCTAAAACTACCTTTACCTTTTGTTGTAACCGTATCATGTCATTATCCAACATACGATTCTGATCAATACATTTTATAAGAGCCAAATGCATTGCATCTATCTCTGGTTGAATGTTGTTACTAATAAACTGCCATATGTAGAATATAAAATATCCCATACCAACAGCCATAACAACTGGAAAACCAAATTCAGCAACTAAACCAGCTGCACTCTCCACTAGTCTCTCCTCACATCTAACTTACCATCTTCTTTAAAGTTTTCAGCTCTAGAAATCCGTTCAATGTCAGGTGTTACTCCTAAAGCAGAACTAACTAACAAATCAATTTTTATAAGTTCATTACAACCCACTCTAGCACGATCCTCAAGCATTTTACAAAACATGGTTAGAGTTTTTATTTGGTCGATTATACCTTCAAGTATTTGTTTCAATACCATAAAGATAAAAAAGCCCATAATTATTGCAACCGCAATAGGCACTCCGACTTCAGCAATTAAAGTAAATACGTCCACTTGTTAAACCTCTAATAGAACTATTTATAACAATGTCTATTCAGTGAGGTATTTAT
>NHJI01000068.1 GCA_002169685.1 Rickettsiales bacterium TMED211
CAGAAAATGTTAAGTTAATTATTGAATTTTAGTAAAGGAATATAATGCCATCAAAAACTGATTTTAATGTTAGTCCTTATTATGATGACTTCTCAAAGGATAAGAATTTTCATAGAGTTATGTATCGCCCAGCGTTTGCTGTTCAGGCGAGAGAATTAACAACTCAACAATCACTATTACAAGACCAAATTGAAAAATTTGGTGACCATATGTTTGAGCATGGTGCTATGGTTATACCTGGTGAGATTAATTTTGACCCACACTATAATGCTATAAAACTAACATCATTTACAGGAACACTTTCAAACTTTACAGATAATACTTTAACAGGCGGAACATCTGGCGTAGTCGCTGATTGTGTTGGTGTTGTTGCTACAGACGGTACTGATCCAGATACCTTGTTCGTAAAATATAGAAATTCAGGAACTGATAATGTTTCTAATGTATTCACATCAGGCGAAACACTAACAAGTGGTGCTTCAACTAATGAAACTGCTGTATGTGATACAACAGCCCAAGGTTCTGCTGCTCATATAAAAGCAGGAACTTATTATATCAATGGATTTTTTGTTGATGTAACAGACCAAACACTGGTATTAGAAAAGTACTCAAACACTCCTAGTTATCGTGTAGGATTAACAATAACAGAAAGTTTTGTAACTTCTACTGACGATTCAAGTTTATTAGATAATGCAACTGGTTCATCAAATGAAAATGCTACTGGTGCTCATAGATTTAAAATATTATTAACTTTAGCAAAACTCTCGTTATCATCAACTGCTGATTCAAGTTTTGTTGAATTGTTTAGAGTAGAAAATGGTACAGTTGTTAATAAAGTAAGAGCAACTGAATATGCTGTAATCGAAGATACTTTAGCAAGAAGGACTTTTGACGAAAGTGGTGACTATACAATTAGACCATTTGACTTAGATGTCAGAGAACATCTACTAGAAGGAACAAATCGTGGTATCAACGCTATTGGCGAAACTTCAGCTGATGGTAATGTTGCTTCAGAAGCAAAACTTTCTATGGGGTTATCTCAAGGTAAAGCATATGTAAAAGGATATGAAATAGCAAAACACGGAACAACATTCGTTGATGTTAATAAAGCAAGAGATTTTGAAACTGACGGAGGTATTGTAACTAGATTTGGTCAGTTACCTTTTGTCAATATCACACAATTACACTCAACACCAGATATTGGATTCATATCAGACGAAACAGTCGCATATAAAAAAGTTAGATTAGTTGATACCGAACACTCAACTAGAGGAACAGAATTAACAAACAACGATGGAACAGTTCACGATATTGGTCGTGCTAAAACTAGAGGTATAGAATACAGTTCTGGAACTGCTTCTGGTGTCTTTATGTCAACTTCTACATTAACAACAAACACTTATAAACAATATCTTTTTGATGTTGAAATGTTTGCTCATTTAAATGTAAGAGGTCCTGCTTCAGGTGCTCTAACAACTGGTGAAACATTAACAGGTGGTACTTCAGGTGCTACTGCCATTGTTGAAAGTCTAACATCTTTAGGTGTGGCAACGATAACAGGTATTACACAGGCAGAACCACCAATTGTAACTTGTAGTGGAGGACACAACTTTACTGAAGGACAAGTTATTCAGATTGCTAGTGTTAGTGGTATGACTGATGTTAATAGTGGTTTCTTCACAGTTAAGAATCCATCAGCAACAACTTTCGAATTATTTACAGAATCAACTTCTACGAGTTCAGCAACAAGTCCTACTGACGGCACAGGTTTTTCTGCATACGCTTCAGGCGGTACTGCTTCACACACAATTGCTGTATTGACAAATCTAAGTGGTGAATTTGTACCTGGCGAAACTTGCACAGGCGGATCATCATCAAACACAGCTGTGGTTCAATTCAACGCTTTTGGATGTAAAGGATTTGAACAAAAAGTATTTAATCAAACAAAAGGTATATCACATCCTGCTACCGAGAGTAATGCTGTCTTTACTGCTGATGTAGATTTAACTTCTACTTTTGGCGATGTAAAAACACTAACAGGAACCATTTCAACTGTTGGTGCAGCTTCTTCACCTGGTAATATACTATTAGATGGTACGAACGGTTCATCAGCAAATGAAGGTGACTCATTAATTTTAGAGGATGAAACTGAGGCTGGTAATCAAGATATTGCTATANNNTTNNNANCANATGTTGCTGATAAGATATTTGGTTCTGGAACTAATTTTAAAAGTGATTTAAAAATAGGCGACAATATTTCATTCGAAGATGATTCAAATAACACATTCACTCGAATAGTACAATCAATTGTATCTGATACTGAAATCGAAACTGCTGTTGGATTAGGAACAGCAATAGCAACAAATGTAGCATTTAAGAGAAATAGAACAAAAATGCAATCGGCACAAAATGATAGATCCATATTCAAAATGCCATATGATGTTGTCAAAACATTATTAACAGCTGACAATGATAATGTTAGTGATACAAGTTTTAAAATAAGAAGGCAGTTTATTGCCGACCTTTCTAGTTCTGGTCAAGCAACATTAACTGCAGGAACAAATGAAATATTTACTGCTCATTCNGAANATGATGTTACGGTTTCAGTTCAAACAAAAGGCGGTAGTGCNANTGCAGGAGANGTTGGAGATGTTATAACNCTTTCAAGTTCTGGTGATTATACTCTTGGTGGTTCACCAACAGGTAAAACACTTACAATAGATTTAGGCAGCACATTTAATAGTAGTAAATTAAAAGTTCTTGCTACTGTTTCTCGTTCAGTTGTTAGTGCAAAAACAAAAACGAATACAACTGGTCAAACAAAAACAGTTGATACTGCAACACTATATGAAGCAACTACTATCAATCTGTTCAAAGCAGATGTGCATAAATTAAATAGTGTATTCATGGCAGCAGACGAAAATACAGCTGCAACCGTAAGTGATACAGATGTTACAGATAGGTTTACTTTAGATACTGGTCAAAGAGACAACTTCTATGATGTAGGTCGTCTAGTAAGAAAATCAGGTAAAGCAGCACCAACTGGAAGACTACTTATAAACTTTGATTACTTTGAACATGGTTCTGGTGATTTCTTTAGTGTAGATAGTTATTCTGGTTTTGATTATGGTTCTATACCAGCATATACCTCAGATGTTACTGGTGAAAAATTTGAGTTAAGAGATAGTTTAGATTTCAGACCAAGAGTTGATGACGCTTCAACAATAGACGCTGGAGGACAAAATAGGTCATATGATGGCACAGGTGCTTCAACAATAAATTTCGCAAAATTTAATTCTGATATTACTACTGATTTAGAATATTATTTAAGTCGTAGAGATAAAATTTTCTTAACATCAACTGGAGAATTTAAAAATATTGAAGGCGCTTCAGCAATAGACCCAATTGAACCTGAAGGCATACAAGATGGTATGTTATTATATAAAACATTCTTACCTGCATATACTTTTAAACCAAGTGATGTTCAAATAAAAATATTAGATAATAAAAGATTTACAATGAGAGACATTGGTCGTCTAGAACAAAGAATCGAAAATATGGAGTACTATACTCAATTATCTTTATTAGAATCAGAAGCACAGAATATGCAAATACAAGACGCTGATGGATTTGATAGATTTAAAAATGGTATCATTGTAGATAACTTTACAGGTCATGGTATTGGCGATGTCTCAGATGAAGATTATTCGATTTCAATGGATATGGCAAATGGTGAATTAAGGCCTTCATTCCATCAAGATAATATTAAATTAATAGAATCTGATTCCTCATTAGGAAGTAGTACTGCTATGACAGATACTATACGAACAACAAACGGTTATCAAAAAACTGGTGACATGATTACACTACCTTATACTGAAACAGCATATCAAACTCAACCGTATGCAAGTAAGACACAAAATATTCAACCTTATGATGTCATAGATTATATTGGTAATGTTACTCTAACTCCTGAAATGGATGAGTGGATGGAAACAGAAACACAACCAGATATGCAGATAACAATGCCAGGAACTTTTGACACATTAACAGACCTTGCTTCTCAAGGAGTTTTAGATTTGAATTTAGGAACAGTTTGGAATAACTGGAACGAACAATGGGCAGGTTCTGTAAATGAAGTAAATAGAAGAACAGACACTTCAAGAAATGGTAACTTTGTTACTCAGACCACAACAATTAATACCGAACAAAGAGTTGGTATGATGAGGTCAGGTGTTAGAACATCAATGGTTCCAAAAGCAGTAAGAACAAGTTTTGGTGAGAGAGTAGTAAGTGTNGCNTTTNCTCAATTTATAAGAGCAAAAGATATTTCGTTTACTGNAAAAGACATGAAGCCTTTNACAAGAATATTCCCATTCTTTGATGGTGTTGATGTCTCAACTCTTGTAACACCAACAGGTTCATCAGCTGGTGCGGCACTTACAACAGACGCTGCTGGCGCAGCTTCAGGAGTTTTNGCTTTACCTNATCCATCAGTAAGTGGAAATCTTAAATTTAGAACAGGTAAAAGAGCATTTAGATTAACAAGTAGTTCTACAAATACACNAACTGGTGATGTGTTCACTTCTGCNGAANCAGATTATTCAGCAAAAGGAATGNTACAACAAGTTCAAGAAACTGTTGTNTCAACNAGAGAACCTCAAATACAAAGAAAAGATGTTCAAGAATCTGAAACAATCGTTAGACAGGATATTAGGGTAGAAAGAACAACTAGCTTTGTTAATCCTCCACATGAACATAATAATCCTGATCCATTAGCACAAACATTTATGGTAGACGCTAAAGATGGTTTAATGTTGACTAGTGTTGAGGTATTCTTCTCTAGTAAATCATCGGTCACTCCAGTTCAAGTTCAAATTAGAACACTTGTAAATGGATATCCATCTCAAACAATAATTCCTTTTGGTCAAGTTTTTGTTGACGCTGGTGATGTTAATACTTCAACTGACGCTTCAGAAGCAACTAAATTTACTTTCCCAAGTCCAGTATTCTTAAAAGAAAATACTGAATATGCATTTGTCATAAAATCTAATTCTCCTAACTATACAGTTTATACTGCTAGAATGGGACAAAGAACATTAGACGATAGTAGATTGATTTCAAAACAACCTNNNTTTGGTGGTATGTTTAAATCACANAATGGTAGAACATGGACAGCAGACCAAAATGAAGATGTTAAGTTTGTACTTAATCGTGCTTCATTTACAACTGGTACTGCAGNTAATNTTCANTTAGTNAATGATGTNATGCCTACTAAAACNTTAANAAATAATCCTATTTCAACAACNAANNNTTCTGCNGATATTACAATTCATCATAGAAATCATGGTATGCACAGNACATCTAANAATGTTACGATTGCAGGAGTNCCATCAGGAACNGTAAATGGTATTGCACACAGTAACATNAACGGNACATATACAACAATNNNAAATATTAANNTAGANTCTTATNNAGTAACAGCAGCAAANTCTGANACNGCAAGNNCTACTGGTGATGTGGGAGGAANTGCTGTAACNGCAACAAGAAATATGTTATNTGATGTAGTNCAACCNGTTNTTGGTATNGTNCAACCAGCNGGAACAACNGTNTCANCTACCATGAGAAANACANCTGGTAAAACTCTAGAGGGAACNGAAACAGAATTTANTTTNGNNACNACNTCAAAAGCANNATCANTAGTTCTNAATGAAGATTNTTATAAAACAGGNCCNGGTATGNTTGCTTCTGCAATNAATGAAACAAATGAAATGTCAGGTAGTAAATCTTTTNNNNTGAANATTACAATGNCAACANCAGCTGATAATATATCACCTATAATTGANNNACAAAGANTAAGTTTATTCTTNATACAAAATAGATTGTTTAGTCCTGTATCTGGAACTACACCAGACTTTGTAGCAGAAACTACAAATACAGGTGGTAGTTCACCAGCAAAATATATTACAAGACCTATAACTTTAGAAAATGAAGCAACTGCTTTAGATATTCGTTTATCTGCTGCTGTTCGCTCAACAAGTGCTGTAAAAATGTTTTATAGAACAACAAGTGTAGATGATGTAAGAAAATTAGGTGACGTTGCATGGAGAGCATTTAATACTGATGGAAGTCCTGACTCATCTCCTGAACCATCTAAAAATGATAATGATTTTAAAGAATTTAAATTTAGTCAATCTGATTTAGAACCATTTAGTGCTTTCTCTTTAAAGATAGTATTAACAGGAACCATAAGTTCATATCCTCCTCTAATTAAAGACATGAGAGGTATTGCATTGGCAATATAGTTTATGGAAGATAAACTAAAAGTTGAAGGTCACACACATCTAGTTAGAGATTTAAAATCTCAAGCAATAATTAATACAGATTCAAATGCTTATGCTCGTTATATGGCAAGAAAAGCAAAACAATCAAAAAAAGATGATGAAATGAGAGATGTTATTCGAGATGTTAATGAATTAAAAAACGAAATGAGAGAAATAAAAAAATTATTAGTAGAGATGAAGAATGGCAGATAGATCAGTAGCAGCAGGTGATACATTAAATAAATTACGATATGAGTTTAATGGCACAGCAGAAGATATAGGTGATATTCAAAGCATATTAGACGCTAGTGGTTATATTGCTTCATCAACTGATTTGGTAGAAGCCATTGTTGCATTGAACACAGAGCTTCCTGAAATCAAACAAGACTCATTTATATTTCCTGGTCGTGTCATGGCTTTTGAAGGTGCAACAGACGATAGTTTTGAAACAACTTTAACTTTTACTGAACCAACTGCTGACCGTACTCACACTTTACCAGACAATACTGGTACTGTGGTATTAGCAGATACTACCGATACATTTACAAATAAAACTTTTACAACTCCTACAATTACGAGTGGTGTATTTAATACAGGTGTTTCTGGTACTGCTGTAAAAGATGAAGATAATATGGCAAGTGATAGTGCAACAGTATTAGCAACTCAGCAAAGTATTAAAGCATATGTAGATAATCAAATTGACGCTGATATGGATTTACCTTTTACAACTGATAGTGGTTCAGGACAAATTACAATGGATTCTGAAACATTAACACTTGCAGGTGGCACAGGAATAGATTCAAGTGCTACAAGTAATACAGCAACTTTTGCTATTGATTCAACAGTAACAACTTTAACAGGAACACAAACACTTACAAATAAAACTCTAACAAGTCCTACATTAACAAGTCCTGTTTTCAATACAGCATTAAGTGGAACTGCTTTTCTTGATGAAGATGGTATGGATTCAAATGCTGCTGATAAAATGGCTTCACAACAAAGTATTAAAGCATATGTTGATAATACTTTAGCGGCCCAAGATTTAGATTTTGCACCAGATAGTGGCACAGGACAAAACATAGTTTTAGAAACTGAAACAATGACTATTGGTGGTGGCACAGGAATAGGAACAAGTGCTACAAGTAATACTGTTACCGTAGCAATTGCTAATACAGTTGCAACACTTACAGGATCACAGACTTTAACGAACAAAACTTTTACAAGTCCGACAATTAACACAATGACATTTGCTTCAGGAACAACAACATCAGGATTAAACATTGGTGGAAGTGGTATTATATTTGAAGGTGCAACTGCTGATGCTCATGAAACAACTTTAGTGGCAGCAGAACCTACAGCAGACGCAACAATCACAATACCCAA
>NHJI01000069.1 GCA_002169685.1 Rickettsiales bacterium TMED211
GAGGTCATTACCCGATCTGCTTTTCATCGGTACTTGCGGGAGGCGGGGTAAAACGTGGATTTGTTTACGGTTCGAGTGACAAGGAAGGCGCCTACCCCGACAACCCGGTAACGGTTCACGATTTGCACGCAACCATCGGTTGGGCGGCCGGTCTGCCACTTGAGAAAGTCTTTCACACCGGGACGGGGCGTCCGTTTGTAGTCGGAGGAGTAAAGGCCAAGCCCGTCCACGGAATTTTTGCCTGAGGTTTGACCATGAGCTCACTAGCTGGGCTTCAAGCCGTCGTCTTCGATATGGACGGCGTTATCATTGATAGCGAACCCAATCATTACCGGGCGATTTGTAAGGCCATAGGGTCAGAGATGACCTTGTCCTATGATGATTTTTTAAGTCGGTTTGCGGGGCGGGACGAGCGCTTCGCGATGGGTGAAATGGCCAAGGAGCTTGGCATTGAGTATGACGAGGATCTCTTTCAGGAGTGGTCACGCCGAAAGGCCGAAGCTTATGCTCAATTCGTATCCGAGCACGCCGAGCCTATGCCGGGAGCGGTGGATTTCGTGTCAACGGTCGCCCGGGTCATGCCCGTCGGTTTGGCCACGGGGTCTCGCCGCTCAGACGTGAATGCCGCTCTGAGGGTTTTGGCGGGAGGAAGATTGGAAGGGGTTTTTCAAACGATCGTGACCTCTGAGGACGTCCCCAACCCCAAGCCACATCCGGCAACCTATCTCAAGGCGGTTGAGAACTTGGGCTTTCAGCCGAGTGAGTGCGTCGCCTTCGAGGACTCGCCCAACGGAATCAAGTCAGCCAAACAGGCGGGCTTGAGAGTGGTTGGCGTGACCGCCATTCATGGTGCGGAAAAGCTTCCCGGGACAAACTACCTTATTCCCGACTTCCGTGGTTTGTCACTTGAGGTGTTGGAGTCCGTCCTCGCTTGAAGTTTTAAGGGTGTTGGACTGGAGTTCAGTCGATCACGTGGTTCAAAGCTTGAACGACATTCAGGGCATCTTCGGAGATCCGATCCATCTCATTTAGAACATCGAGGTAAACCTCTGCACCATTTTTTGATTCCATGACTTTCACACTCTTGAGCGCATTTTTTCGAAGAAGCTTGCGCGAGGATTCAATGCGATCTCCGATAGCTTTTGCAACGGTTAGGTCGGGAGGATTGCCATCCTCGTGAATACGCTCTTGATAGAGATCCATTAATTCCATGATTAGCAGGGAAAGTTGCTTGATTTCGCGAAGAATGTCTTCCGGTAATGAACTTTCGTTACGGTATTTCAGTAGAGCCAACTGGGCAAGGCGATTGCAAGAGTCTCCCACGTCCTCCAGATCACCGGTGACGCGAAGCAGACAAGAAACTCGAACAGCCTGACTCCCTGCCAATTCTTGTGTGGAGAATCGTACAAGTGCCTGAGTTATGTCAAAAGCAAATTGATCGCACTTTTTTTCCAATGATTCGAGTTCCTTGATCAAGGACAGTTTCTTTTCCTCGGGACTTTCGAATGCCTCGACAAAGCTCTCGAACATGTAGCGGGACACGTTGGCCAAGCGCGTTAACTCTGCCTCGACAATGGTGAGGTTTAGTTCGCCGGTTTTGGGTAGCATTCCGGTTCCCGCAAACTCAATCGAGGCGAGGCTGCCCGGTTTGGCCTCTGCGTTTCCTTCTCCTGGTTTGGGTTTCACGAACCGCTCGACGAGTCGTCCCAATTGGGGAGTGAAGCCAATGAGTAGAGCGATGTTGGTGAGGTTGAAAAGTGTGTGGAAGAGGGCGAGGTGAAGAGGGATGTTGGCGTCAACGATTCCTTTTTTCGCATTGGCGATATCTTGATCGTTTGGCTGTCCTTCCAATTCCAAGTCGGCGATGGCTGGGTCGGCGAGGACCTGCTCCATAGTTACGTCTTCAATATGGATCGGGCCCGCCCAGAGGTAATCAACTAGGTTCAGGAAAGGATAGAACAGGATCAACATCCAGCAGACGCCCGTAAGGTTGAAAATGAGGTGAGCCCTGGCGGCTCGGCGAGCCGACAGACTCGTGCCGATTGATGAGAGCCAAGCGGTGATGGTTGTTCCTATGTTTTCTCCCATCACGATTGCTGCGGCGATTTCAAAACTAATCCAGCCGTTTGCGGACAGGATGATTGTAATTCCCATTGCAGCGGATGAGGACTGAACGAGGATGGTTAGGAACACTCCAATGCCGACGAAGATCAGTACTGAACCAAACCCAAAACTGTTTAAGTTCTTGATGATGGATTGGATTTCCCCGACCAAAGCTATGTCGTTCGGATCTTCGCTAAAGAGGAGACTCTTGACGTCCGGAACGGAGTCCTTGAGGAGGCTCAAGCCAAAGAAGAGCAAACCAAAACCAATTAGAAATTCTCCAAAATGCTTGATCTTCTCATTCTTGGAGAAGACCAAAACGAAGGCTAGTCCTATGAGAGGCAGAGCGACCTTTGAAAGGCTGAATTTACCCACTAATCCGATGATCCACCCGGTCAATGTAGTACCAAGATTCGCTCCCATGATGACCCCTATGGACTCGGTTAGCGTGAGAAGTTGAGCGTTCACGAAACTTACCACCATAACGGTTGTTGCGGAGGAGGACTGCACGAGGCAGGTTACGAATAAGCCCGTCGCCAAGCCGAAGTAGCGGTTCCGAGTCATCGAGGCCATGATGCGGCGCATTCCGTCACCTGCTACCTTTTGGATAGCCTCGCTCATGATTCTCATTCCGTAGAGAAAAATCCCAAGACCACCCATGACATAGAGCAGGTTGAAAAAGATGACCCAAGGATTTAGATGGCTCATGAATGAAGTTGGAATGAGATTGGATGCTGGGTAAAAAGGGCGGATGCCGGCACTAAGGTTCCGATGGATTATTGAGTCCTATGCACTCGTTTTTCTATTGAGAACGAGTGGGTAAGGGGCGCGAGCAGGAGGGGTTTGGATTTTGGCTGTTTCATTCCAATGATTTCTTGAGGAAAGACTTCTTGTACTCGGGGGCATGGCGAACATCTCTGCTGGTGGCCATGAAAACAACTTCCTTGGAAATGTTGACGGCATGGTCGCCGATTCGTTCGAGAGATTTGGAAATCAAAAGCATCTCGAAAATCGAAGAGGCGGAAGAAGGGTCTTGGGTTACTAGGTCTTGGCAAAATTCTATATTTTTAACGTTCAACTCATCAACGATCAAATCCGTCGACCAAATCTTTTTTGCTTTTTCTTCATCATATTCAACGAATACGGCTAAGGCTTCCTTGATCATCCTGATAGTAATTTCACCCATTTTCGGGATGAGATTATAGTTGCTTATGATGGATTTTCGAGCTCGGCGCGCAATGGCTTTGGCCTCGTCGCCAATCCGCTCGATTTCATGGCTTGTTTTCATTGTCGAGATAAGCAATCTCAGGTCTGCTGCAACCGGGGCATGCGTAGAAAGATGAGTGGTTACGTCTGCACTCAGTTCGTTTTCAAGATCATCGATTGCCTTGTCTTTGTTGCGAACTCTCTTGGCTTTCTCTGAGCTGGCTTCAATGAGAGATTCCAAGGAAAGCTCAAGGGAATCAGTAGCCAACCTACCCATTAGAAGTAGCTTGGATCTTATATTTTCCAAGTTGTTTTCGAAGAACATGCTCACTCACCTTCAATTCATAACTTGTAGAACTCTGGGATCAACCGAATTTTCCAGAAATATAGTCCTCTGTCTGCTTGTTAGAGGGATTGATGAAAATTTTCTTGGTATCGTCGCATTCTACGAGCCTACCGAGGTTGAAAAAGGCGGTTTCATCGGATATTCTCCCAGCCTGTTGCATATTGTGGGTCACGACCACGATGGTGTACTTCTCCTTAAGACCTAAAATGAGTTCCTCCACTCTGGCCGTTGCAACTGGGTCCAAAGCAGAGCAGGGTTCGTCCATGAGAATGATTTCAGGTTCAACCGCGAGGGTTCGGGCAATGCACAACCTTTGCTGCTGTCCTCCGGAAAGCTCATAAGCATTTTCATTGAGCCTATCCTTCACCTCGTCCCAAAGGGCTGCTTGAGAAAGTGATTCCTCCACTCTCTGGTCGATGATTCTCTTTTTTCTGATGCCTTGAATTTGGAGACCATAGGCGATATTCTGGTACACTGATTTGGGGAATGGATTTGATTTCTGGAAGACCATCCCGACCTTCTTTCTGAGTTCAATAACGTCGACCTCCTTGCTGTAGATGTCGGTTCCTTGAACAAGAACCTTTCCTCTGTTAATACGAGCCCCTTCAATGAGTTCGTTCATCCTGTTGAAAACGCGCAAGAGGGTGGTCTTGCCGCAACCGGATGGTCCGATAAAGGCCATCACCTGATTCATGGCAATATCGAGATTGACGTCGTGAAGAATCTGATTTTCTCCATAAAAAAAATCTAGGTTTCTAATTTGGATGGCGACCTGATTTCTCTTCTTTTCGTTTTCGTCGCGCTGAAAGTCTTGATCGGTAGAGGAGGATGGAGTGATTGGTTTTTCGCTTTGCATGGAATGAGTTTCTTACCAGCGATACATATTGCGGAGCTTGTTACGAAGAACAATGGATGTGAGAGTGATCCCAATGACCAAAGTTAAAAAGACGAGGGCAGTTCCGTATTGCATATCTTGAGAATATTCGTTCTCCTCAATTTTAATCATTAGGTAGATGTGGTAGGGCAATGCCATTACGCCCTGAAAGAAAAAATCGCTCGTACTATCGAGATTGACCCAAGGCAATTCCGATCTTTTCAAGTAAGCTGCGGTGAACATGATGGGGGCGGTTTCGCCCGCTACTCTTGCAACTCCGAGGATGGAGGAAGTGAGAATGCCTGGCATAGCGAAAGGAAGTACGCTTGTCCGGATCATTGTCCATTTCGAGGCTCCGAGGGCAAGTGAGCTTTCCCTGAATCCCTTGGGAATGGAGCGAAGTGATTCTTCGCTTGCTGTGATCACGATGGGCAGAACCATAAAGCCAAGGGTGAACCATCCTGCCAAAAGAGATTTGTTCCAATCGAGGAAGATTACGAAGAGGCCAAAACCGAATAGCCCGAAGATGATCGAAGGAACCCCTGACAAGTTGAGAACCGCCAACCTCACAAGTGAAAGGAATCGCCCGGGTTTTCCGTACTCGGAAAGAAAGATGGCACAGAAAACTCCAAGGACAAATGCGATCGTCATAGAACCAGTGACAAGAAGAAGAGTGCCCGCAATAGCGGGAAAAATTCCCCCTCCGGAGCCCCAATCATAATCTTTCGAAGGAAGAACGGCAGAGGATGCATTTTCAAAGGGAGTTAAAGCCTGGATGGTTTGTGACCAATCGCCTTTTCCTTCCTTCTTTCCAAACAATGTTTCCCTCGTATCCTCGTAGGACCGGAGCGAAGTCGAAAGTTTTTCAAAATAAAAGGGGCTTGGATCGGAGAGGAAGCTTTTTTTCTCTTTGGATAGAATGCGGGCTTTCTCAGTTAACTCTTTGGAATAGGAGGATAGGCGTGATTCCAGGAACAAAGAGTAGGCTTGCTTGACTATCGCCAGGCTTTCGGCCGTCGGGTCGGCGATCGCACGAAAATGAACTGCTCGGAAGCGAATGATCTCATTCTCAAGAAGCTTGAGTCGATGGCTGTCTTGGGAAAAGTGCCCTTTTGCGAAAGAACCGACCATCGAAGGAACCTCCTCGACCTTGAGGTCGTACTCGCGTGCCGTAAGGTCGGGGTTGTTCAGGAGAGAAATCCAAAAGTCGAATATTTTGGCACTTTTTTCCTTTTCTGAGTCAACAAAANTTCGAAGGTTTGTCGGAAGGTTCGTTTTGTTCGAATCGACCAATAACTTTTCCAAGGAAACATCAAGTTCATGTATCCTATTTCGGTATCCTNGTTCAGCCTGCAGGCGATTCCATTTTTCCAACACCATCTGTTCCTTGAGGGCGAAGTACCTTTTGGCGCTTAATTTCAATTCGCGGTTGTTTTCATCTGTAATGATATGAAGTGTTTGGGGTTCCTCGCTAAAAAACTCCCAGTTGATGATTCCCTTGCCTTCAAAAATTTTCCTGGAACCTTTGGATGCAATATCCCAAAAAAGATAGCCGACGCAAAAAAGGACGAAGTAGGTCATTGCCCNCATGATGGAAAAGGCGATTCGCTCCCGAAACTTTTCCTTCGATTCCCTCNGAGAGAAGGGCTTCTCATGCTCTTTGTTCATGAATAGCTGAGCTTGTGTTTTCTCATTGCGGATTGAGAGAGATAGTTGATTGAGAGGGAAAGCAGGAAAAGGACTACTCCAACCATGAACAAAGCTCGGTAGTGGATGCTGTCGCCCTCTACTTCACCCATTTCCTGGGCGATGATTCCCGTCATGGTATGAACGGGTTGAGCGAAGACTCCGAGGCCAGAGGTGAAATCNGGGATGGTGCTTTTGTTGCCGGCGCAAAGAAGAACCACCATGGTTTCTCCGATTACCCGTCCGAGTCCAAGCAATACCGCGGATACGATCCCAGGGAAAGCACTGGGGAAAATGATGGCGGTGCAAGTTTGCCACCTTGTAGCTCCAAGTGAAAGAGAAGCCTCCCTGAAGGATTTGGACACATTGTTCAGGGCGTCTTCCGATAGGGTGAAAATCGTAGGGATGGCCATGAAAGCAAGAAGGCACCCTGCGGTCAGTGAATTAAGTCTTTCGTCCGTGAAAAGATAGATTATCGGGGCAAGGATTTTAATTCCGAAAAACCCGATGACAACGGATGGTATAACCGCAATGAATTCTAGTCCGGGCTTGATGATCGCCTTTTCCCAACGAGAAGCAACTTGATTGACATAGACTGCCGAACCAACTCCCATCGGGATAGCAATGANGAGGGCGATAAAGGTAACGAGCAGGGAACCGCTCAAGAGAGGGAGGACGCCGTACCAATTTTGCCTCGGACTCGTGGTTACCCATTCGGTTCCCAGAATGAAGTTGGTGAACGCTTTGTGACGGGGATGAGGTTCGNTCGGGTCCCATTGCGACAATAGATCATGATATTGAGGCACCTTTGCAAAATACTCATTCATTGCGATACGGGCCTTGGCGAAGGAAGCCTTTGAGTTTTCTAGGCAGAATGCGTCTTCGAAGTTCTCAAAGAGTTTGGTGAAATCACGTCTTTGATTTTCGATTATAAGGGTGTACTCTTTGTCGAGAGAACCCTCTATCTTCAAGACGTGATTTCTGATTTCTCCCTCTTTTGTGTTTTCGGTTTTATCGCTCCATCTCGGATCGATTCTNTTGGCCAAGTCATCCCGATTGTGCCTTATAAAGTAGTTTTGCCATCTTTCCAGTTCCTGACTCGAAAAGGAAATTCTTTTTTCCAGTTGATCAATGGATTGCGAGAAATCTTCCTTTGGCAGGTCTAGAGCGATGGCTTCACGGCGAAGGTCGAGCACCACCTCTCGGGTAGCAATAAAGAGCCTTGTCTCGTTTGCAAGGTCTACGATATNCTTCTCGTAGTGTAGGAGCAATTCCTTGGTGTCCTGAAAGGAGCGGGTAAAGGCGAGGAACTTGTCTTTGGCTTTCCTCGCCTGCTCCTTGCGATGATCGTCCTGACTCAGCGAATCAAAGTAGGCGGTTTCCTCCGACAAAATCTTTTCCAGATACCAGTAAAGCGCAGTCTGTTCCCGATATTGCTTGGTCACTATGTTGGCATACTCCATTCCAGACCGACGGGAGACCGTAAGCTCTCCTTCATACTGACTAAAGAATTCAATCCCTTCCTTGAATAAAAAGAGTGTGATCAGTCCCAAAAGAACGAGAGACATGACTGCATTGCTTCCGAAAAAAGCTTTGATTATGGACTCTTGTTTCAAGAGATCAAAAAGTTGTTGTCGTATTGATTAGGCGATTGGTTTGGTTTCCTGCCCTACGAGAAGCAGTAAACGAGTCTTCTGAGTTAAGAACATACAAAGGNTAAGAGGCAAAGTTTAAAATAGGGCGACTTTCTGGATTGCTCTGTTCGACGGTTCAGTCGGAAGCAAGTCGATTATCTATCGAGTCAATGCTGAGGGTGAGGCGGATCAATTTTGAACCGGGGCAGGGTGATGGTGAAAGTCGTACTGACCGATGGGGTACTCTTGGCTTCGATTTTTCCGCCGTGTGATTCGGCAATATGCCTTACGATGCTAAGTCCAAGTCCCGTTCCGCCCTTCTCACGAGATCTTCCTTTGTCAACGACGTAAAACCTCTCGAAGATGCGGTTCAAGTCTTTTTCCTTGATACCAATCCCATCGTCTGTAACAGAACAGGATATCCATTGCCCGTTCTCGGAAATCTCAGTTTTTACGCGAACAAAGCTAAAGTCTCCTCCGTATTTGAAAGCATTGTCTATCAAATTACTGATGGCCACCGCTATTTTGACCGGATCAAATGGGAATGGATCATCTTCCTTGGCAAAATCAAAGAAAAGCTTTTCAGGGTAAACATAAGATTTTTCGCTAAGGTAATGATCGACTCCCCGAATGGTTTCGGACAATTTGTTGTCTGTAAGATTGAGTGCTCTTTCACTTCCCTCAAGTTCCGAAAGACTAAGCAAATCATCAATTAAGGCCTGCAGGCGCAAAGTGTTTTTGTGAATCTTCGATATGAATTTTTCGATTTGTTCGTCCGATAAATCCTCATGGTCGACAAGCGAGTCGGAGAAGCCCCGGATCATTGTGATCGGGGTCCTTAATTCGTGAGAAGCATTAGCTACAAAATCCTTTTGCATCCTCTCCACTCGCTTGATTTCAGTTACCTCCCTAAGAAGAAGAAGGATGACTTCGTTTCTTTCTTCCTGCAGATCCGCAATAATAGCACCCGTAGCCTCGAAGTCATGTCTCAGGCCATCCTTGTGGAATATAAATTCGGTTTTCCCAGGCTTGCGTCCGGTTTTCATCTTGTTGATCATCTCCAGAATCTGNAAAGAGTCTACGATCGCCTCCAATCTTCTTCCTTGCAGAGATTTTCCATCCCCAAAGCTGNTGTCCGCCGAATGATTTGANAAGATTATAATGTGGTTTAAATCCAAGAGCAAAGCTCCGTCTAGCATCCCCCCCAAAGTTTCGTTGAATTCGTTTACTCTTTGGTTGCTTTGGTTCTCCAACTTGAGGATTTTCTTCCGGTTTTCATCAAGTACTTTTTGAAATTTNCTGAAAGGAAAGTCNAAGGGGAGAAAAGGTTTTTTTTCCAACAAAATGCTTTTTTCATTCTGAATGGTGGCAATGATGTCCTCGAGGATACCAAGCATCACTCTTTTTTGCAGCCAAAGAAAAATCGATCCGGTCCCAAGTATTAAGGCAAGCAGTTCCCACATGCCGATCAATAATGAGGGTCAGGTATAGCTCAATCAAGAAGTAACTTGTAACCAACGCCGCGAACCGTTTTTACAAAATCTCCCTTCGGCCCGAGTTTGGCCCTAAGACGACCTATATGGTTATCGACGGTTCTTGTTTCGATGTCCGTATCGTAATTCCACACATTGACAAGAAGGTTCTCCCTGCTTTGCACGCGGCCAGTCCGTTCCATCATCAGATGCAATAAACGAAACTCGGTATGGGTAAGATCAACAGCTTCTCCNTCGACTCTGACTTCGTGAGAATCAGGGTCAAGACATATTCCACCAACTACAAGTTTACCTTCCATGGCCTCTTGTTTTCGNAAACTGCGAGCTAAAACCGCTTTGATTCGNGCGGTAAGTTCGCGTCTGTCGAAAGGTTTTGTCATGTAATCGTCAGCTCCTCTNGCAAACCCTTTCACTCTTTCGTCGACTTCACCTTTGGCAGTGAGGAAAATGATTGGCACATGCTTGAGCCTGGAGTCAACCTTGAGCATGCTACAAAGTCGATACCCGTCGAGTTCCGGCATCATTACATCGAGGACCACGAGGTCTGGTTCGAAGTCCCTCGCTTTTCCAATAGCCTCAAGAGGGTTTGTCAGAGACCATACTTGAAAGCCTTCAGACTTGAGAGTGTGTTCGAGAAGTTCGCAGATATCAGGTTCGTCGTCTATGATGAGGATTCGATGATTCGACGGAATGAATTGGGAATCGTTTTCCATGTTNAGNAGTTTTTACTATGAAATTGTAACGAATGGGCGCCAAAAAAAGAAAATATTTGTCTTTTCGGGCAAAAGGCGATCAGTTCCCACTGTAGCCTTCGATGGAAAGAAAGCCTGACCCGGAAACAATTTCCTGACCTTCTTTGCTAAGAATAAAATCAAGAAACAACTTGGTTGTTCCTCTTGGCTTTCCGTTAGTGAAACAGTTTAGCGCCCTTGTCAGTCTATAGGGGTGCTTGGCNTTTCCCACTTGTGCTGACGGTAGAATTCCATCGATTGATACGATCTTGATTCCCTTGGTGCTCGCGTATGCGAGTCCGATGTATCCGATACCGTTTTCATTCTTTGCCACCTCGGTCGCAATTTGTTCGTTTCCCGCCATCTTTTGGGACGCTGAACCATAGTCTCGGTTGCTCATGGCGAATTTTTGAAAGAAAGAATAGGTTCCTGAAGCGGTGTTTCTCGTGTAAGTGGAAATCTTTCCGCTTTTCCCCCCTATCGAACTCCAGTCTTTGACGTCGTCGGTGAATATTCTTTCGATGTCGATGAGAGTCATCTTGTTAATGGGGTTGGCTTGGTTGACTATAACGGCNACGGCGTCCCGGGCAACAATCGTCTTTTCTATGCGTACGCCATTGACACCAGCGGAAAACTTTTCCTTGCCCCTGAGTTCACGACTGGACATTCCGATATCGGCCGTTCCGTCAATGATGGCCGCAATACCCGTGGACGAGCCCTCGGCGGCGATTTCAAAATTAGTCCCCGAATGTTTGTTTTCAAAAGCCTCCGCAAGCTTGGTAATCATTTTAATTCCCAATGTATCCGAACCCTTGATCACTAGCTTTTGTTTGGCGAAAAGCTGGAAGCTGATAAACAGAAGCAGGAAGTATAATATCTTATTGTAAAAGTTCACTTGGAATACGAATAGCTACTTTCGACTCATTTGGCTGCTTCATACTTTATCTGTAGCAATGTTTTGTAAAGGTTTACTAATGCATTTTAAGTTTTTTAGCAAAAAATGCATCGATAAAGAATAGCAAACGCGAGATCAGGTAGATGTTTGAAAAAGCTTCTTCGGTCGACGTTTGCTGTCAGCGGCCTCTTTGCTAAACGGCGATTTGAAGATTTACTTGACTGTCTTCGGATTTTTCGACGGCTTGGGTTGAGATCTCGGGGGCCAAATTCTCGGCGAATTCCTCATAGCTGAAAAGTTTCATTTCACCATCGAGGTTCTCCACGATACCCGTGTTCGATTCCACCCAATCTCCACTGTTGAGATAACGAANCTTTCCAATCATTCTGTCTGCACACACNTGTATGTGTCCGCAAATGATNCCCTCGCATTGGTGTTTGCGGGCCATTTGGGCCAAGCTGTCTTCGTATCGGTGTATATGATTGACCGCTCCCTTTACTTTGGCTTTGACCCAAGCGCTAAGGGAAAAAGGTTTTTTCCCCCTGATTCTTCGGTACCAATTGTAGAGACGATTGAATCTCATCAGGTTGTCGTAACCTATGGAACCGATCTTCGCTATCCACTTTCTTTTGGTCGAAAAACTGTCGAAGCAATCTCCATGCAAGACAAGGTACTTGCGATCCTTCCCATGATGGACGTAACTTTCGCAAAATTCTATGCGACCGAAAGCGAAGGGAAGAATGTTCGAAATGAAGTCGTCGTGATTACCTCTGACGTAAACCACCCGAGTTTTGTCTTTCTCCACCATCTTGAGAATTAGACGGATGCACCTGGTGTGAGACTTTCTCCATTTGCCGCTCCTTTCGAGCGCCCAACCATCTATGATATCGCCGTTTAGTACCAAAGTTTTGCAGCGGATGTTTTCCAAAAAGTGATTGAGTTTCCGAATTCCGGTTTGCCTCATGCCGATATGGACATCGGAAAGAAAGACGGTGTTGTATCTAATTTTGCTTTCTTTGGTTTTGCCCATGAACAATAAACTTAAGAAACAGGTAATGGGGAACCTCGAGTCATCCCTGAAATATTCCTTTTCTTTACTATCCCCTCCAAATCCTCCCTGAACTTTTTCACGATTTCACTCCAATCGGCCTCAATTGTGGAATCCCGTGCATGCAAGGAAGCTTCGATTCGCGATGATTCAGCAAGAGAAAGGGCGACCTCGAATTTTTTCCGAAGCGCTTCCTCATTACCCAGGGGTGCGATAAATCCATTTTCACCTTCGGTTATGAATTCGGAGGCAGCGGCATAATCATACCCAACCGTGGGCAAACCGGAAGAAAGAGCCTCGGTAATGACGTTCCCAAAAGTTTCCGTTGTGCTGGCAAATAAAAAAAGGTCGGCGGAAGCATAATGTTCGGACAAGCTTTTCTTATCGAGGCATCCCGTGAACCGAAGCCTCGGGAATGATTTTTCCAAGCTTTGTTTTTGAGGTCCGTCTCCAACCACAACTCCGTGGTCCGCCTTTTCGTTTTGGATTGCTTCGCTCATCATTTGGCAGGTGAGCCTCAGGTTTTTTTCGGCAGCGATCCGGGAAACGGTCAAAAGTACGCGTTCCTCCTTTTGTTTCACCCCCCAGCTTTTTCTTAATTGAAGCGATCTTTTTCTTGGCGAAAACAAACCGCGATCCACGCCCCGGCTTAGCATTTTTACGTTGTTGTATCCTTTTTCCCGCAATTCGGAAATCATCCATGGAGTGGGAGCAAACGTGGCGTAAGTGCGATTGTGAAACCATTTGAGATACCTGTCGACAATCGGCTTGAGGATGGAAATACGATAGTGTTTGAGGTACAAATCGAAATTCGTATGAAAACCGGAAACCGAAGGGATACCAAGACTTCGACATGTCTTTAAACCCGAATACCCCGCCGGTCCTTCCGTAGCAAAGTACACTATGTCTGGTCTGTCATTTCGCCAAAGTTTTTTTAACAACCGACCGCATGGCAATCCAAAGCGAAGTTCGGGATAATTGGGTATGGGCCTGGACGGCAGGTCGATTTCGGTCCATTCGCTTTGATCATTCCCTGAGGTCTCTCTTGCCGGACGAAGAACTTGCACCTCCGTTCCCAAATTCGACAACTCACCGGCCAGTCGAGCCAGAGTAAAGGAAACACCGTTGATTTCGGGAGGAAAGGTTTCCGTCAGCAAGCTGACCTTGAGGGATTCTTTGTTCAAGACAGGACGTAGGCCGTTAGCA
>NHJI01000070.1 GCA_002169685.1 Rickettsiales bacterium TMED211
ATAGAAAACCTAAAAATCAAAAGCTTAAATGTGCTTCATATGATTGGAAGAGAGGCCTAGGTACTTGTCATAATTGTAATACAACATTTCAATTACATACGTATAAACGTAAAGGTGTAAGTGAAAAAGAATACATAAGACCAGGCAATCATAATGCAACAGCAATAACAGACAAGGTTGCTGTTTGGTTTAAAACAAGAGGTATATCTAAAAAAACACTAAACGAATGTAGTGTTAGTGAAGGCACAGAGTATATGCCACAAACAAGTAAAATAGAAAAGGTTATAAAGTTTAATTACTTAATGGGTAACGATCTTATTAATATAAAATATAGAGATGGAAGAAAAAACTTTAAACTATTCAAAGGAGCAGAAAAAGTATTTTATAATATTAATAGTATCATCGGTTATAACAGCTGTGTTATTGTGGAAGGTGAGATGGATGCTTTATCTTTTCATGAAGCTGGCATACCTAATGTGTTATCAGTACCTAATGGAGCTACATTAAATTCAAACAACTTAGATTACTTAGATAACTGTATTGATTATTTTGATGATAAAGAAAAAGTAATTTTAGCTGTAGACAACGACGAAGCCGGTCAAGCTCTTCAACAAGAATTAATAAGAAGACTAGGAGCTGAAGTTTGTTTTATTATAGACTTTAATGACTGTAAAGACGCTAATGAATACTTATTAAAATATGGAAATAAAAGATTATCAGAACTTATTGAAAAAGCGAAAGCGGTTCCGCTTGAAAACGTTACAACGTTTAAGGATATTGAAGAAGAGGTTACTGACTTTGTACAACACGGTTTTAAACCTGGTTATCAAGTTGGTTTACAAAACTTTGATGAGATTTTCTCAACATACACAGGACAATTCATTACAGTTACTGGCATTCCTAGCAGCGGTAAGTCTGATTTTGTTGATCAGATGGTTGTTGGTTATAATATAAACTATAAATGGAAAACAGCTTTTGCATCTCCTGAAAATGCACCTACATATTTACATGCTCATAAATTAATGAGAAAAGTTTGGCAAGGTATGCCAACACCTGGAGATATAAACACTAACCAATGGAAGAAAGTTGCTGAACATATTAATGATAATTTTTTCTTTATTGATATGGAAAGATATACTCTTGAATCAGTACTTAGAAAAGGTGCAGAGCTTGTTAAAAGAAAAGGTATTAAGTGTTTAGTTATAGACCCTTTTAATAAAATAAGAGATGTTGATTGTAAAACAGAAGACGTAAACAGATACACAATGGAGTATCTTACTAAAATAGAAATATTTGCTAAAAAGTTTGATGTTTTAGTTTTTATAGTAGCTCATCCTACTAAAATGTACAGAGATAAAGAAGGTAAAATTGAAGAACCAACTATGTATAATATAAAAGGTGGTGGTGAATGGTATGATGCTAGTTATCATGGTTTATTAGTACATAGAGATTATGAAAACAAAACAGTAAAAGCTAAAGTATTAAAAGTTAAGTTTCAAAACTTAGGAGAAAATGGTGCTGAAGCTAATTTTAAATGGGAACCTAAATCAGGTTGTTTTATACCACATAATCAAAATGTAAGTACAGCTGAAGCTATGCCATGGGAGTAAAGAAAAATGATAATAGAACTCCTGATTATATACCAAGTATTAATGAAACTAAATGGTATTCATATTGTGTTAAAAATAATATAAGAGTTTCATATTTTCCAGTTCAATATGAAAAAGGCAAATGGAAAATTACTATAAATATAGGTCCTTATAAAAAAGGGGAAACAGCACACATTTCTCCTGCTACATACGATAAGTATTCTTTGTGGCAAACATATTATCAAGTGTGTAAGTATTATTATAATAAAAGATAATTATAAATGATAACAACTAAAGGAAATTTTAAAACAGCAAGTGATGCTTTTGATTATTTTTATGTAAAAATTAAAAACAAAGGATTAGAATTTGGTGATACAAAAGCTTTATTTAATGTTGGTTTTTACATACATAATCCATTAGATAAAAATATAAAAGCAAGATATAGAAAGTTTAATAAAGAGTATGCAGAAGCTGAATGGCAATGGTATTTATCAGAAGATCCAAGCGTTGATAAGTTAGGAGAGATATATGGTAAAGTCCCACCTATATGGGATAACATGGCTGATTCAGATAGAAAGTGTAGATCTAATTATGGTTGGCAATGGAGTAGAAACCATCAGCTTGATCATGTAGTAGCTATGTTAAGACAAGTTAAAGACACTAGACAGGCTGCTATAAGTATCTACGATGCTAAAGAAATAAGTACTTACGCTAAAGATACGCCTTGTACTTATGCTGTACAGTTTACTGTATTAAACAATAAATTAGAAATGAGTGTTGTGATGAGATCTAACGATCTTTGGTTTGGCTTTTGTAATGATCAATATTGTTTTGCATCACTGCAACAGCTTGTAGCTGAAAGAGTTAACCTAAACGTAGGTAGTTACTACCATTTTGCTCATAATTTTCATTTGTACAATAATAAACTAAAATAATTATGTATTATTTATATCATATACCCGGTAAAAAAATAGGTGTAACGCGTAATCTTAATAACAGAGTAACGTTAATTCAAGGTTATAAAGAAGGCGAGTATGAAGTATTAGATTCAAGCACTGATATAGACTATATTTCAGAAAGAGAAATTGAACTTCAAAAGTCTTTTGGTTATAAAATAGATAGAAGAAAGTATAATCAATTATATAAAAAAAGTAATATGAAAATAAACGCTACTGAACAAACATCAACTTTTCCAGCGCCTTTAAACAACTTAAAAACAATGTTGTTAAATAATAAAGGTTTAAACTGGCAAACGTCTCATGGTGTATTTACTTTATCAAATAAAACAATAGACTGGATTGCAAAAAACGCAAAAACATCTATGTATAATGATAATAGAAGTTATGTATATAATAAAGCTTTGTTTGAATTTAATAAAACAAAAACAATATGTAATAAAAAACCTTTAAAAATGTTTCAGCAAATAAGAGACTGGGCTGAAGAAAAAGGTATATATAAAAAAGGTAACGTACACGTACAGTATATGAAACTTCAAGAAGAAGCTGGTGAATTAGCTGAAGCTCTATTAAAAGATAATCAAGAAGAAATAATAGATGCTATAGGTGATATGGTTGTTGTGTTAACAAACTTAGCTAATCAAAAAGGTGTTCATATAGAAACGTGTATAAGCAGTGCATATAATGTTATTAAAAACAGAACTGGTAAAATGGTTAACGGAACATTTGTAAAAGACGAACCAATAAAAGAAACTCCAATGACACAAAATGGAGCTCACCCTTTAATGAAATTATAATGAAATTAAATACAAAAGACGAAATAGTAAAAGCGGTTATTAAGAAGATGGATAATCGTAGTTTAGTAGGCCAAAAGAAATACGGTGCTACTATGATGCACGAAGTAAAAAATGGTAAAAAAGATTTACAAGCATTTTTAATAGATGTACAAGAGGAATTAATGGACTCTTTACTTTATATAGAAGCTGCAAGACGTTGTTTACAAGATGAAATAGAAGAATCAATGTTAGAACAGTTAAAAAATATAGACGTGCAGTATGAAAAAGTTTCGCCGTAAAAAAGGACCTGTACAATCAAAAAAAATTATTTATGATGGTATTAAGTTCGCATCTGGTTTAGAAAGATATATGTATACAGCTTTAAAAAAAGCAAAAATACCTGCTGTATATGAAGGTCAAACATATGAGATATTTGAAGGTTTTAATTTTAATAATATTTCATATGAACGTTGTGCTAATGGTAAAGGATTATATAAAAATAGAGGGAATAAAAAAATACTTAATATAAAATATACTCCTGACTTTATAGGTAAAGGTTTTATTATAGAAACAAAAGGTAGAGCAAATGAAAGTTTTCCTTTAAAATGGAAAATGTTTAAAAGATATATAGTAAACCACTTACCAGGTGTTACTCTT
This sequence comes from Rickettsiales bacterium TMED211, assembly GCA_002169685.1. Next base: position 3,979 of record NHJI01000070.1, read on the forward strand.
TACAAACCACAAAATCAAAAAGAATGCGATATAACAATAGAGCTGATACAAGAAACAAAAAACAATTAGCTAGACAAAAATATGCNGAAAGACAAATTGATAAATGGGTAAAGTGGAGAGAAGAATATAAAGGTTTTATNCTNTANANAGATCTTGTAGAAATGCAAGAAAAGTTTAACATAAAATGTTATTAAATGAAAGAAACAAGTTGGGAATTAACCATGGGTTTTTACCCTGGTGTACTTATAGGAGCAAGATCATATGATCATAAAGGATCAACGCAACATGTTATTTATTTACCATTTATTGATTTTTGCTTAGAAATTTTTAGAGATTAATTAAATTAAATTAAATATTATGAAAAAATTATTTTATATTAGTATAGTAACANTATTAACGTCGTGTGGAGGGTCACAATTATTTGTTGAAGCTAGAACAACTTATGACATACCATTAAACAACGACGGACATTTTGATAAAGATGAGGTAAATTTAAAACAAGGATTAAGACCTTTTAACCCTCAAGTTAGATTAACATACAGACAATATATATTTGATAACAAACGTCATAAATCAAAGAAAAAATAATGGCATTATTTAAAGAAAGAATACCATATAAACCTTTTGAATATCCGGAGTATTATACTGATGGTTGGCTTAAACANGCTCAAGCCTTTTGGCTTCATACAGAAATACCAATGTCTAGTGATGTTAAAGACTGGAATGAAAAACTAACTGATAGTGAAAAAAATTTAGTTGGTAATATACTTTTAGGTTTTGCACAGACAGAGTGTGCTGTATCAGATTACTGGACACAGAAAGTTGTTAGCTGGTTTCCAAAACATGAGATACAACAAATGGCTATGATGTTTGGTTCACAAGAAACTATACACGCTGTTGCATATAGTTATTTAAATGAAACATTAGGCCTTGAAAACTTTGAAGCTTTTTTACATGAACCTGCTACAGCAGAAAGATTTGATAACCTTGTAGCTTATAATGGAACTGATCCTGTAGGTATAGGTAAATCACTAGCTGTGTTTAGTGCTTTTGCTGAAGGAGTTTCTTTGTATTCTGCTTTTGCAGTACTATATAGTTTTCAACTTAGAAACTTATTAAAAGGAGTAGGACAACAAATGAAATGGTCAGTAAGAGATGAATCATTACACTCTAAAATGGGTTGTAGGTTGTTTAGACATATGTGTGAAGAAATTAATGGATTACAAAATNAATGTTATGAACACGTTATTGATGCAGCAAACACTATGTTGCAAGCAGAAGAAAAATATATCGATAAAATGTTTGAACAAGGAGACATTGAAAACCTCAAAGCCTATGATCTTAAACAATTTATTAGAAAAAGACTCAACGAAAAACTTGTTGAACTCGGTTACAGCAACCAGCGGCAACACTTTGAGTTTGATGAAGTATCCGCAGGAAACTTGGACTGGTTCTACCATCTTACTGGTGGCCATACTCATACTGACTTTTTTGCGATTAGGCCCACAGATTACTCTAAAGCAAATGAAGGAGAAGATTTTGATGATATATGGTAAGAAATATAATAAAATGTAGTCAATGTGATAAAGAATTTCCAAGTGGTGTAGAGTATAGAGAACATTGGGAGAAGGTACATTTTTATCCTTATTTAAAAAACAATAGTTTTGATACTAAAACCGCTTTAGCAGAAGAACAATCAAAAAATATATATAAACAATGAAAGCTTTTTTAATTTTAATTTTATTTAGTAATTTTATTTTTGCACAACATAAAGATATTTATGGTTTATGGCATAACAGTGAAGGAGAATATGTTAGAATAACAGAAAATAATGATTTTGTTAGGTTTGTAAGAAACACATCTTCTAGTGAAGTAGTTAATTTAGCTATGGGTGAAATAAAACTACAAAATAAAGAAATGAAAATTGTAAGAAAAGATACTATAGATTCTTATTATTTATGTTATTATGTTGGTTTTGATACAATGGTTATTTGTAGACCAAGATCTCAGAAAGCTTGGTTATGGCATAAAATATCTAATTAATGAGAAGNGTATGGAGGATCTGGGCTAAAGCACTAGGTGAAAAAGCCCAAGAACATGAAGACGTTGTTGCTTTTGTAAGAACACTACTAATAGCGCAAGCTGTTATAACAAATATTTTTATATCGATAAACATATTAATTAATTGGCTATGAAAGAATCAAGTTTAATTGAAATGAGAAAAAAAATAGACTCTTTAACAAGAGTAACACAAAAGGTTATAAATGAAATAACTAATTTAAGAGAGCTTTCTGTTGGAACTTTAGAAATAACAAAAAAATTACCTGGTTATACTGAGGCTTTAGCATTATTAAAAAAACAAATAAATCAATCTAATAAAAATAAAAAAGAAAATGAAAAAATTAATAATAATTCTTAGTTTTATAAGTAATAGTATATACAGTCAACTTCAAGATTTTGAAGGTATATGGGTAAGTAATGAAACAGAATTTTTAACAAGTTTTGTTATAAATGAAAAATTAAATGCAATTAAAGGAACAACGTTTAGTTTTTCAAGTGATTCAAGAGTAAATGAAGATGTTATTTTTTTTAATAATGACAGTATAAAAACTAAATGTGAAAACAAAGCTAATGGTTATAANGTAAATGTATTATANACGTTGATACATAAAAATGTAATGAACGCAAAAATAACAGGTGATATGAATGTTGATATTAAATACGTTAGACTATATTAATGTGGAACAATGATTGGAAAAAAGGAACTGATTATCCAGAGTGGGGAGACACCGATGTGTATAAACAGACTATTAGTGGTGGTTATTTATTAAAAAATGAATCACCAAGTGAAGCTTATAAAAGAGTATGTAACACAGTAGCACGAAGATTAGACAGGCCAGAACTCGCAGAAATATTTTATGAATATATATGGAAGGGTTGGTTGTGTTTAGCATCTCCTGTGTTATCTAATACTGGAACAGATAGAGGTTTACCTATCAGTTGTTTTGGTATAGATGTTGCTGACAGTATAAATGATATAGGTAAAAAGAACCTAGAGATGATGCTNCTCGCTAAACACGGCGGTGGCGTGGGCATCGGTATAAATCAAATAAGGCCCGCCGGTTCTAAAATTACAGGTAATGGAACAAGTGATGGCGTGGTGCCATTTTGCAAAATCTACGATTCAACAATACTTGCCACTAATCAAGGATCTGTCAGACGCGGAGCGGCGTCGGTTAATATCAACATTAACCATGCCGACTTTGAAGAGTGGCTTGAAATTAGAGAACCCAAAGGTGACGTCAACAGACAGTCGCTTAATCTCCATCAGTGTGCTGTCGTCGGCGATAAGTTCATGCGAAAACTTGAGTCAGGAGATATTAACGCACGGAAAAAGTGGTCCAAGCTTCTTCAGAAACGTAAGGCAACTGGAGAACCTTATATCTTGTTTAAAGGTAATACAAATAAAAGTAATCCAGAGGCGTATAAACAAAACGCACTGAAAGTACATATGACAAATATCTGTAGTGAAATAGTTCTTCACACAGATGAAAGTCATAGTTTTGTATGTTGTTTATCAAGTTTAAACTTAGCTAAATATGAGGAGTGGAAAGATACTAATATAATATATGATGCCACGTGGTTTTTAGATGGTGTATTAGAAGACTTTATACAGAAAGCAAAAGGTAAAATTGGATTTGAAAATTCAGTTAGATCTGCTGAAAAAGGTAGAGCTTTAGGATTAGGTGTTTTAGGTTGGCATACTTATTTACAAGAAAAAGGTATACCATTTGAAGGGCTATTGTCTCAATATGAAACTAGAAAAATATTTTCTCAGATAAAAATAGAAAGTGAAAGAGCATCTATGGATCTAGCTGAAGCTTATGGTGAACCACTATGGTGTGTGGGCCAAGGTTTAAGAAACACGCATTTAAGAGCTATAGCACCTACNGTATCTAATTCTAAATTATCAGGTAATGTTTCACCTGGTATTGAGCCATGGGCTGCTAATGTTTTTACTGATCAATCAGCTAAAGGTACGTTTATAAGAAAAAACCCTACATTAGTAAGGCTACTTAAAAAGTATAAAATAAATACTAAAAAAGTTTGGGATAAAATAATGGAAGATGGTGGATCGGTTCAAGATGTAAAAGAACTTGATAATATAATACTTGAAAATGATATACCAGCTAAAGATGTTTTTAAAACTTTTAAAGAAATAAATCAATTAGAAATTGTTAACCAAGCTGGTTTAAGACAACAATATATTGACCAATCAGTTTCTTTAAACTTAGCATTTCCTTCTGAAGCTAATCCTAAATGGATAAATAAAGTACACTTTGATGCCTGGAAAAAAGGTATTAAAACTTTATATTACATGAGAACTGAATCTGTATTAAGAGGTGATATAGCAGCATCAGCTATGGATCCAAACTGTGTAGCTTGTGATGGGTANAAAATAATAAAGGGAGATCAATTAAGACCTCCCTTTATGCAGGAACGTTGGGGGTGAAAGCCCATTTTATTGTGTTCCTTTTTTTAATATGTCCAAACTACATCCATAGGTTTTTCAGGATCTGAATCTACATGTATAAAAGTATTTCCTACACCTATTCGGTTAAAACCTACATCTAATAAACATATTAATAATTCATATCTATCTCTTGAATTATTACAATGCAAATCAGCTGCATAGCCTGTTAAATGTGAGGAGTTATATTTTCCTCCTACTTTTGCGTTGTGTTCTTCTGTACGCACACCGCTATTTATTTTTATAGGTTTATCAAACTTAGCTCTCACTAAGTCTAATTTTTCTAAAAAATCTTCATTCATTAATTTACCACTACCAACTACATCTGGTGAATCAAACTCTGTTATTGTAAAATATTTCATTTTTCTCCACATTTTTTACTAGGATCATTAACTTGTCTCCANTCTTCTTTTTCAAACCAATCTCTTAAAGTAGCACCTTTTTTTCTAGCACCTTTAACATTTGTTTTAGATGATCTTTTATATTTACCTTTTGCTCCGGCTGATTTTTTGGCATTAACAAGTTTTTTTCTTTGTTCTTTACTCATACTTCTTATTTTAGAAGCAGGTAAACAAGTTTTAGTTGTACCACCACCTTTTTGTTTTTTTGTAGCTGGTGAATTGCTTGAAGATCCTTTTGGAACGCAATTAGGAANTTCTCTACCCTCTTTCATTTTTGTTCCACGTTGTTCATGGGTTTTCCAACAGTTAAGAGGTGAAGATGGTTGAGTGTATGCCATTATTTTTTATATGATTTTTGCATAGCTTTAATATGCTTCTCAATTTTTTTTGCTTGAGCAGCGTGCATACGTGATGCTTTTTTTAATTCAGCTACAACTGATTTTAAATTTTTATCCATTATTTTTTCTTTTTTGATTTACCCATTTTACCAGGCCCACCAGCTTTAGTACATCTTACACCCCATCCAGAAGCGTATGCACTTGGCCATACTTTAAATTTTCTTTTAGCTGCTGCTTTACAAGGTCCACTTATTTTTCCCATATTATTTTTCTTTATTTGAACTACAAAAGCTACGAGCTTCACCTCTATTAGCAAAACCCCATTTCTTTAATGCCATAGCATATTTACTTGGTCCACCGCTTTTATCTGTCATGCTAGCTTTCATACCTGCAAATCTACAAGCAAAAGAAACTCTACGTTTACCTTTACCACTAGTCTGTCTAGTACCTAATGTTTTACCAGTATCTTTTTTATGCTCGCTACGC
>NHJI01000071.1 GCA_002169685.1 Rickettsiales bacterium TMED211
AATAAATTTTTCTTTATTGAATACAGTAACAATAAAGCTGATCCCTTTTTTTTTAACCATAAAATAATTTAAGGTAGTTTTTTTTAAGAAACAAGAATCTTTNTGAATTTAATCGNTATCAAGNGAGTATCCTGCTGCTCTGACTGTTCTAATGATATCTTTAGAACCNCNTATATTTATAGCTTTTCTTAATCTTCGGATATGAGTATCAACTGTTCGTAATTCTACAAATATACCATGTCCCCAGACAGCATTGAGTAGTTGTTCTCTACTGTATACTCTCCCGGGATTTTCTAGAAAAAATTTTAATAATTTGTATTCAGTTGGTCCGAGGTGAATTCTTTTTTTACTTCTTATTACTTTGTGTTCATTGGTATTGAGTTCAATATCATCAAATTCTATTTTTGACTCTGCAAATGCAGACGTTGCTCTTCTTAAAAGCGCATTAATTCTAGCAATTAATTCTGAAGGCNTAAAAGGTTTAACAATATAATCGTCTGCTCCTGTATTCAAACCTTTGACTTTGTCTTCTTCTTCTCCGCGTGCAGTGAGAATTATAATGGGAAGATGCTTAATCTCATTCTTATTTCTGATTATTTTACAAATCTCAAGACCGTTCGGTGATGGAATCATCCAGTCGAGGAGAATTAAATCTGGGGTAGTTTCTTTTAGGATTAATAATACCTCTTCTCCTGTCTTTGCTTCCAAAACATCAAAACCACTTTTCTCAAGATTATAACTGANTAATGGTAATAAGGCGGTATCATCTTCAACTATTAAAATTTTTTTCTTCACTGTTTACCTTGACTATAATTTTCCTCGCACACTATAAAGGACTTCTTCACCAATATTTTTTGAAAGATCACCAATCCTTTCAAGCTCTTTCGCAATGAACAACATTTGTACGCAATAACCAATATTATTATTCTGCTCCATCATTAGAATAATATGTTCTCGAAAACAGGTTTCATATAGAAGGTCAATCTCTTTATCTTGAACAGCAATACTTTTAGCTAATGACTCAGAGCTTTCATCGTAAGATGAAAGTGCCTGGGACAGAATTTTTATAACTGATTGACCCAATCTATAGATGGAATCAGTTGTGTAAGTGCTCGGGACTGTTTCTGCTTTTGAGACTCTTGTAGAAATATTTGCTGCATGNTCACCAATTCTTTCTAAGGTTCCTGATAGTTGTATTGAAACAAGAATTTTTCTTAGATCATCTGCTAACGGTTGCCTTTTTGAAAGAGTATTAGTGGCATATTCTCTTATTTTTTTTTCACTAAGATTAATTTTTTTCTCCGTTTCAATAATGCTTTTAGAAATTTCATCATTACTCACTTTGATAATTTCTACAGCCAAAAAAAGTTGTTTTTCAAGCATAANGCCCATCTCGATTATCATATTTTTTAGAAGCTCAAGGTCGTTATCATAATTAGAGACTATGTGTTTATCCATATTAACCTATCTTTCCTGTTATATAATCCTGAGTTCTTTTTTGCTCAGGAGTTGAAAAAATTTTTTCAGTAGGACCAACTTCAACTAAGTTACCCATATGAAAAAAAGCTGTTTGTTGAGAAACTCTTGCTGCTTGTTGCATCGAATGTGTNACAATTACAATTGTATAATTCTCAACTAATTCATCAATTAGTTCTTCAACAACAGCAGTTGCTATCGGGTCTAGAGCTGAACAAGGTTCATCCATTAAAATTATTTCAGGGCTAACAGCAATTGCTCTTGCAATACAAAGCCTCTGTTGTTGGCCGCCTGATAATGAAGTACCAGTTTCAAGTAATCGATCTTTAACTTCATTGAATAAACCAGCTTTTTTCAAACTAGTTACTACTATTTCTTCAAGTTCATCTTTACTGTTAGCTAATCCATGAATATTTGGCCCATATGCAACATTATCAAATATAGATTTAGGAAAGGGATTAGGTTTTTGAAAAACCATTCCTACTCTCGATCTNAGTAAAACAGGATCAACAGATTTTTCATAAATATCAGAATCGTCAATTAGAATTTTTCCTGTAACTATACATGAATCGATAGTATCATTCATTCTATTCAAGCACCTCAGAAATGTTGATTTACCACAACCACTTGGTCCTATTAAGGAAGTTACTTTATTCTCAATAATGTCCAAGTTTATCTTGTTTAATGCTTGGTTTTCACCATAAAAAACATCTACTTTTTTACTTGAAATTTTCAGTTTATTTTTCATTTTCCGAATCCNTCCTATACTACCATTTTTTTTCAAATTTCTTTCTTATAAATACTGCAAGTCCATTCATTAAAATAAGAAATGTTAATAGAACCATCACACCTGCTGCTGTTAATTCAACAAACCCTCTTGCAGCTGTGCTTTTCCANAGATAAATTTGAACTGGTAGNACAGTTGAGGAATCCATAAAAGATCCCGGTATATCGACAATAAATGCAACCATTCCAATCATTAATAAAGGAGCAGACTCTCCGAGTGCTTGGGACATTCCAATTATTGTACCAGTTAGAATTCCTGGAAGTGAAAGAGGNAAAACATGATGTGTAACTGTTTGAAGTTTTGTTGCACCTAACCCAATAGCTGCTTCTCTTATAGAAGGTGGAACTGCCTTTAAAGAAGCTCTTGTAGCAATTATAATAGTTGGTAAAGTCATCAACGCTAAGACCATTCCACCAACAATAGGAGCTGAGCGGGGTAAATGCATTACATTTAAAAATATTGCTAACCCTAATAAACCGAAAATTATTGATGGAACTGCGGCAAGATTATTTATATTGACCTCAATGAAATCAGTAAATTTATTTTTTGGAGCAAGTTCTTCAAGAAAGACTCCTGCAGCTACAGCAATGGGGAAAGATAGTAGTAGTGTTATGAAAAGAGTAAAAAAGGAGCCCATTACAGATCCCCAAATACCAGCTTGTTCGGGTTCTGTAGAATCAGCTGAAGTAAAGAAGGTCTTATTAAAAGAAAACTTTAGATCGTTATTGTTAATTAATTTTTGAAACCACTCTAATTGTTTGTCTGAAATCAACCTTTCTTCTTCTTCAAGATTTATCATATCAGGATTTTTATGAATCACATCATAAGTAGAGCTTGCAAGCAACCAAATTTTTTGTGATTTACCGATCAGATTATTATCATTAATTACTAGANTTTTTAACTTTTCTTCTTGTGAACTAGAAATTAGCCCTATTAAGTCATTAATATCATTTCTTTTTTTTACCTCTGGAAAGTAATTGAGTAATGAGTTCTTAATAATTACTCGATAATTTGCATCCATAATTTTTTNAGATTCTCTGTTTCCTTCAGGATCAATTATTTTTGGATCAAAAAATACATCTAATTGTATTACAGTATTATTAAAAGCTTTTTTGCCACTCATGAATATGGTGGTTAAAATTATAACTAAAAAGGTGATGGCAGATATGATTCCAAATAACCCAAAAAGTTTGAAGTTTTTTTCGCTTCTCCTTCTTTTTTTCAATGATTGTTCTATTGTTTTTGTAACCTTACTCATATCGTTCTCTATATTTATGAACTATTTTAAGTGCTAGTAAATTAAGTATGAGTGTTATAACAAATAATGTAATCCCAAGTGCAAAAGCTGCGAGTGTTTTTGTGCTGTCAAACTCCTGATCACCGACCAACAAAGTTACAATTTGTACCGTAACTGTTGTTACAGCCTCAAACGGATTTGCCGTCAGATTTGCTGCGATACCTGCCGCCATAACAACGATCATTGTTTCTCCGATTGCTCTCGAAATTGCTAACAAAATTGCACCCATTATACCTGGAAGAGCCGCAGGTAGGACGACCTTTTTTATAGTTTCTGATTTTGTTGCTCCCATTGCGNATGAACCATCTCTAAGAGTTTGTGGGACAGCTGAAATTACATCATCAGACAAAGAAGAAATAAATGGAATAATCATTATTCCCATAACACCACCTGCCGCAATTGCACTTTCGGATGCAATACTAAATCCTAAAAAATCTGCTAAATCTTTGAAGAAAGGACCAACGGTTATAGCGGCAAAAAAACCATAAACCACTGTAGGAACACCAGCTAAAACCTCTAGCACCGGCTTAATTATACTTCGAGTATTATTCGAGGCATATTCTGAAAGGTATATAGCCGATGTTAATCCAATGGGAATTGAAACAAACATAGCAATTAATGTTATTAATAGAGTTCCTGCAAATATTGGAACTGCTCCAAATGAGCCTTGGCTTGCAACTTGATCTTCTCTAATAGCCATTTGTGGACTCCATGATAAGCCAAATAGAAAATCTAGTATTGGTATTTGATTAAAAAATCTGAGAGCTTCAAAAATCAAAGAAAAGACGATTCCAACTGTTGTGACTATCGCCACTATGGAACATAGAATTAAAAAATATACATTTGATNTTTCAACTGATTGCCTTGCTTTAAATCCTTGACCTATTTTTTTTAAAGAAAANAAACATAGCAGTGAACTTATTCCGAGAATAAACCATAAAGCATATGCCNTATAAGAAGTCGAAATTTTCTCATAGTATAATGCTCCNTCTATTAAACGTTGATCGGTTCCAGGAAATGGATTTNCTATATTTANAGATTTGACCCTATCTACCAACATTTGTGTGCCCCCAACAAACTCTTCTTTTATTTCAGGGGATAAAAAAGAAAATAATAAATTATCAAAGATATGCGATTTTATAGTGANCCAGAAGAGGAGACCTATTAATGCTGGAATAATAAGCCATATCACTGCATTTTCTCCGTAATATTTTGGGAGAGAAGGCAGTTGATTTTCTTTTGTTAAACTGGAGTTGAGGCGAATGGCCTTAGTGTTCCCATACCAATATGCAGTGATTGCAATTATTATTATGAAAACACTAAAAGACCAAAAACCCATATATTAATACTATATTAAAAACACTTATTTTTTAAGAACTTTAGCGTCAAACTTAGCTAATTTTTTACCATCTTNTTCAAAGCTAGCTCTTAGGTCTTCAGCAAGTGGAATTAGTCCTTTNGAAACTAAATAACCATCCTTACCTATAGCCTTTGCTGAAGTAAATTCCTTGACATATTCCTTAATTCCAGGAATTACACTTGCATGTGCATTCTTAATATAAAAGAATAGCGAACGTGAAACTGGATATTTCCCAGAAGAGATAGCTTCAAATTCAGGGAATACTCCATCAACTTTTGCCGCTTTAACCTTATCTCTATTTTGATCAAGGAATGAATACCCAAAGACTCCTAGGGCACCAGGATCGGCAACTAATTTTTCAATAATAAGATTATCATTTTCTCCAGCCTCGACATAAGGACCATCTTCTCGTATAGATCTACATTGAGATTTATAAAGTTTTTTATCCTTTTTCTTTAACGCCTTTCTTCCAGCGAATTTTTTACATCCTCTTTCTATAGCAAGCTCGTTAAAGGCATCCCTAGTACCAGATGTTGGTGGTGGTCCAATGACAACAATAGGAGCNTTGGGCAAAGAGGGGTTTACTTCATTCCANGTTTTGTATGGATTTGGTTTAACTGTATCTCCATTCGCATCTGCAGGAACATCCTTNGCTAATGCAAGATAAATNTCNTTAAGTGTTAATTCAAGAGTAGGTCCAGATTNAGCGTTAGCCATTGCNATTCCATCAAANCCGANTTTAATTTCAGTGATATCTGTAACACCATTCTTTGAACATTTTTTTACTTCTTTGGATTTTATTCTTCGAGAGGCATTAGTAATGTCCGGATGTTCCGTTCCTAGACCCTTACAAAAGAGTTTGAGTCCACCACCAGAACCAGTAGATTCAATAACTGGAGTCTTGAAACCGCTTGTTTTACCAAACCTTTCGGCTACAACAGTAGCAAAAGGATAAACTGTTGAAGAGCCAACAATTTTTATTTGATCACGTGCAACTGCACTTCCGGTAACACCAAAAGCAAAAAGAGCTGCAATTAATAAAGTTTTTTTCATTTAAATTCCTCATTAAAAGTTANGTTAATATTAAAAAAAAAGAATAAACAAATTAGATCTTAATAAATGTACAAATATGACAGTAATGTGACAGTTTTATGACAATANACACTTATTAAATTTATTTTGTATTAATTCTATTTTTAGAATACAAATAACAAAATTATTAATAGGAGAATTTAATGACAAATAAAATGATTATGAGAGTAGGCGAATCCTTGGTTGCAGGGGGACCTCCTGGAACTGCTGCGGAGCCAGAAATTATTATTGGTGAATTAGATGGGCCTTTTGGAACAGCTTTCGCGAATTTATTAGGAACTCAAGAAAAAGGGCANTCTAAAGTTCTGGCGATAATGAATACGGATATTATGGTTAGACCCGCTACATTAATGGTGAGTAAAGTAACTGTTAATAAGGAAAGATATACGAATATTTTGATGGGTACTGTTCAAGCCGCAATAGCAAATGGTGTNTTAGATGCCGTAAGATCTGGAGATATTCCNAAGGATAAGGCTAATGAATTAGGAGTNATNGTATCAGTATGGCTTAATCCATCAGTAGCTAATGATGATAATCTGGATCATAAGATTTTATTTGATATTCACAGAAAAGCTACTTTTAATGCAATTAATAAAGCTATGAATAATGAACCGTCAATTGATTGGTTGTTGGAGAATCAAGAAAAAATAGTTCATAAATACTTTCAAATGGGCTTGGATGGTAAAATCTAGTTTAATTTTTTTGGTATTTGATTTTATTATAGAAACTATAACTCAACGCTATGAAAATGGTTGAAAGGATTAAAGATCCTTTTATTCCATACAATTGATAAGATAAACCAGACAGAAGGGTTCCGATAAACCTTCCTGCAGCATTAGACATGTAATAAAAACCAACATCAAGAGTAATATTTTCTTTATTGGACAAAGAAACAATTAAATATGAATGTACTGAAGAATTAAGTGCAAAGAAAAATCCAAAAAAAAATAATGAAATTAGCAGAATATATGGATAGAGACTAAAGTTGCTTAAAATTATACTCGAAAAACTTATTAACCCAGAACAAATTAATAGACTTAAAAACCAAGGTTTGGATTTTAAAAGAGATTCTTGTAATTTATTTGTACTAAAATTAATTATCTTTGGTGCAAAACTTTGAATAAATCCGTAAAATATTATCCAGATAGCTAAACTTCCCCCAACAATTAAGAAATTACTAAATTGACTTACATTCTTTGATTCAAGAAAGATATAAAAAAAAACAGGTAAACTAACTACAAACCATATATCACGTGCACCAAATAAAAAAAAACGTGAAATTGAAAGCAAATTAATATTGTGAACAGTGGAGAATAATTTGATATCTTTTTTTTTAAGCTTTTTATTATTAATGATAGGTTTTATTGTATAAATTATAACAATTACGAGAAAAAGAATACAAGCTATTATCATCAGCGATAATTTGTAATCGAAATAACCTATTAAAATTGCACCTAAGAAAAACCCAATCCCTTTAATTGTATTTTTTGAACCTGTTAAAATTGAAATCCAATTGAATAGCTTTTTATTTTCTCCTTCTTTAACAACAAGCTTCACAGCAGATTTAGCGCTCATTTTTGTTAAATCTTTTGACAGTCCTGATAAGCCATAAATTAACATCACAAAAAGAACTTGATTAATTTCTAAATAGAAATCATTTGCAAACGTCAATAGCCCTAAGGCTAGTATTTGAATAATGAATCCTAAATAGAGAGTGATTGTCAGCCCAAACCGTGCTGCTAACCAACCTGCGTAAAGGTTAGCTATCATTCCCATTAATTCATAAATAAGAAAGATATAAGCAAGTTTGATTGGAGTATATCCTAAAGAATGAAAATTAAATAAAACGATCATTCTCAGAGCTCCATCTGAGAGCATAAAAAGCCAATATGAGAATGTTGTCGAAAGATATGAAAATAAATTTTTATCGTTTGAATCAGAGATAAACATTTATATTGTTTTAATTATTAATTTTAGGATATCTANCATTCTTAANGCATATGCAAATTCATTATCATACCATCCAAAAACTTTTAGTAGGGTTTCATCAACCACCATAGTTGAAGGCAGATCAATTATAACTGAGTTTGGATTATTTATAAAATCTGAAGAAACAAGAGGCCNATCTTCAACTTGAAGTATTCCCTCAAGGCGTGATTCACTATATTTCCTGAAGAGAGAATTAACTTCATCTACCGTAGTTTTTTTTTCTAAGCTAAAGACACAATCTGATAATGATGAATTTAAGACAGGAACCCTGATAGCAATGCCATCTATTTTATTTTTTAGTTCTGGNTAAATCAATGTTATGGCAGTAGCTGAACCTGTAGAAGTAGGTATTAAGTTGTGGATAGCTGATCTGGACCTCCTTAGATCTTTTCTTGCCACATCCGCAATTACTTGCGTATTAGTTATATCATGAATGGTTGTAACCATAGCACTTTTAATACCCAGTTCNTTTTTGATGATNTANATTATTGGAGCTATACTATTTGTTGTACAACTCGCAGCAGTGATTATATCGTATTTTGATGGATCATATAAACCTTCATTGATTCCATAAACAATATTTATAACAGACTTATCTTTTATNGGAGCAGAAACTAAAACCTTTTTAGCTCCATTCGTAAAATAAGGCTTTATTTTTTCCAGTGATTTGTTTGATCCTGTACAGTCAATAACTACATCGATATTATTTTCTTTAATAGGAANGTCAGTGGGATCATTGTANGAGAAGAATGGTATAGTTTTATTCTCAATTTTTAATGAATTTCCTTCNACATTAATTTTTTTATTCCAACGTCCATGTATACTATCGAACTCTAATAAATGAGCATGNGTTTTAGCATCTCCCATAGAATCATTAATAAAAATTAGATCAACTAAATTATTGTGTTTTATAAGTTCTCTTAAAAGAAGTTTACCTATTCTTCCNAGACCATTTAAACAGATTTTTTTCATCATTAATATTTTACAGGTTGTGAATTATTCTTAACAATATTTTACAATAAAAGTTAGATAGATTATGAACACTAACATCAATGAAATGAAGACTGCGGCGCTTCCCAAATCTTTCGCCTTCTTTGATAAATCATGATGTTCAAGAGAAATTCTATCTATGACTGCTTCAATGCTTGAGTTTAACAGTTCAACAATTAAAAGCATCATAATACTTCCTATCATGAGTATTTTCTCTACAAATGTTGCAGGCAGAAATAGTGCAAGTGGAATTAATACGATACTAAGAAATAACTCTTGTCTAAAGGCGCTTTCTTCTTTAAAAGCAAAACTGAATCCAGAAAAGCTATTGATAAATGCAAAAAAAACTTTTTTAATTCCCTTGCTTTTTTTATAAGGATTTTCACCGACGTTGTACTTAGATTTTGTTCTTTTTTTCATGCTAGGTTTTTTTGTATTATTAACAATAATTTTATTATGTAAATAAGTCAAAGTTACATAGAAACTATCATTCATAATATTCCCCAAAAGATACAGTTTTTGTAGTAAGTNAAAAATATAAGCTTTACAACTATTNATCGTATTATTATTACAAAAAAATTTTAGCTTGTTTAAGTGTTAAAAAAGCCCTTTGAAAGGGCTTTTTTTTGCACAATTAACTATTAAAAACTAAAATTTTAAATGTAATCTTGCTTGAACACTTGATAGTGACGCGGTATCAGCGTTTGTGTAGTTAGTTGGAGATGTAGTAGAAGCTGAACCAGCCATATCATCACCATCAAAATAGATACCTCTGGTAAATTCAACCATCAATCGAACATTGCTATTGAAATAATGATTTACGCCAGCATGGATCGCATATCCATCGCCTTCACTTAATTCACTATCTTTCATATCAACTCTTTCATACATTACTTTCACTGCAGTACAACCAAAAGCAGCTTTACACTTTACACCGCCAATATTACCCTTTTTATTGTTTAGTTTAACGTTAGCATTTCCAGTGATGAAATAATGCCCAAAAACACTCCATCCCTCACCTTCATAGTCATCATAAGTTGTATAGCCATCAATTCTGTTTCCTGATGCTCTTTGGTATTCAGCTGCAACGTAAAGTGGACCCATTGAGTATGCTGCTTGTGGACCATAAAATGTGTATGAATCAATATTAGAAATTGTTCCATCTAAAAACTTTTCTCCACTCATATGTAATCCGTTAGCTCTAACACCTAATGAATGAGTGTTGGACTCTGCTTTATCCATGTAAGCATAATGAAATCCTAACATTGCTTGATGCTTTTTTCCAAGATTAGTTATGTAATGAACAGCTGTTGTCGAACCCCACTCTTCAGAGGTGGATGCAGCATCTTCCATTTCTTGTCTAAAAGCTCCTTCAGCACCAACAAAAAAAGTTGTTTTTAGATGTAGTGGAAATTTTTTGCCAAAAGCACCCGCAGTATCATACCCTATACCAGTTCTATGTCCCCAGTTCATTGCTTCATTATGCATTGGTCGTTCCATGAAAAGTAAACTATTTGAGCTTGTATTCTCCCACATTCCAGCTGCAGCTTTTTGGTTTCCTACTGAGATCTTACCAACACCTTTAAGTTTTTTGCTAATGATTGCATCCTTAACGTCAACACCCTTTGGTCCGGATGATGAACCACCAACATTATCAGCAACTGTTTCTGCAAAGTCTGGTTGAAAAGCAATACCCCAGCCATCTCCAACATTAGCCTTGATACTAAATCTTAACCTTCTGAACTCGGAACCAAAAGAGTCTTGACCTTGTAAAGCTCCAAATCTATTCGAAGTAATCAAACCCATGTCATACATCGCTCTTCCTTTAATTTGGAAACTATATTTTCCATCAGTACTTTTGATGCTTAGGCCTTTGCCTTTTTTAAAATAAGCCTTACTTTTGTCTGAGCCCATTTCTTGTTTAATTTTTAGTAGTTCATTTTGGAGTGCATCAATCTGCGCATCATACTCTCCAGCTGCTTTTGCATCAGTGCTCAGAGCCATAACTGATGCTATTGCCGTTGAAATAAAAAGTCTTTTCATTTTAAATCCCTTCTTAAAGTTAAATTTAATAAAAAAACTAATAATCAAATATTGCAGTTTAATGACATTAAGATATAAAATNNTGTTTTGTTGTTTTATTACAACAAACAAANNTGAATATTTAANTTAAAANTTTAATNATAAGATTTAAGAAACTCTANNGANAATTTCGAACCTTTTCCTAATTCTGAGTCAATAAAAAACTTNGCTCTGTGTCTATTTAAAATATGTTTTACAATCGANAGACCNAGACCAGTATTACCAAAATCCCTAGACCTTGTTTGATCCACTCTGAAAAAACGATTGGTNAGCATTGGGATATCNTCTGNTTTTATTCCTTGACCAAAATCTTGAAAAANAACTGTCACCGAATCGCTATCTTCTTTTAATCTAATCTCAAGACCTCTTTTTGATTTTCCATACTTTAAACAATTATCCATAATATTTATGAAGACTTGCTTTAGTTCATTATAATCTCCTGGAATTTTAAGGGATTTTTTTTTACTAAAAAATTTAATCATTTCCTTATTTATTTTATGAGATGATAGAGAAACTTGAATAGCATCATTCGTTAGTTCATTTACTTCAACTACTGTCTCAGGGGGGGTATATTCTATCCTTTCAATTCTTGTTAATGAAAGTAAGTCGCTTACTAGTGAACTAATTCTTGATGCTTCTGTATTAAGAGTTTTTAAAAATTTTTCTCTAATAGTTTTGTCATTTTTCCCGACCCCCAGAAGAGTTTCACAATAACCAACAATTGCTGCCACAGGTGTTTTTAATTCATGACTAACATTTGCAACAAACTCTGTCTGAAGATCTTGAATTTTTTTTTCAGAGGTTACATCATAAAGTCTTATAAAATTTAAACTTGTATCTCCTAAAAAACTCGAACCAGACACCCAAACATTGTAAACAGTTTCAACGGGATACATTAATCTTAAAATTGCTTTTTGAGATTTTTTTGTTTTCACAGATTCTTCAATGATTTCTCCTAAACCAGGGATTCTCAGAATGGAATTAATATTTTTTGTTCGCGCATCTTTTCCGACTAAATCAATTGCCTTAGCATTAAGCTCTACTATTTGATTAATTTCATCGACTATAAAAAGTGGATCGGGAAAAGATTTAAAAAATTTATCATAGAAAAGTATCTGTAGTCTTTTTAAATTAAGCTTTTCTTGGTAATTTTTTACATGCGTATTAATATTATAGATTAACGGCTCGAACTGATGAAAGAAGAAATAATCTTTAGCAGATAACTGATCTTTAGACATTTTTTTTATGTCACGGTTTATTCTTTTAAAATCAATAAGAAATTTAATAACAATAATGACGGATATTAAAAGAATGAAAAAAATTACATAAATAATCTCTTTATGAATATACATGAAAATGTTTAAATATTATTCTAAATCTATAACTAGTAGACTATAAAAATGCAACTAAAACAACAAAGCCTTATTGATTTTTCAAAAAATAAAGAAAGTAAGAAAATAAATAAGATTACACCAATGATGTCACAGTACCTTGAAGTAAAGGATAGGCATAAAGAATATCTTTTGTTTTATAGAATGGGAGACTTTTATGAGTTATTTTTTGATGATGCAAAAGTTGCTGCAAAAAATTTAGGAATTGCTCTAACCAAAAGAGGAAAACTTAATGAAATTGATATTCCAATGTGTGGAGTTCCATACCATTCTGTTCAAAACTATCTTTCACGATTAATTAAACTTGGTTTTAAAATAGCAATAGCTGAACAGTTAGATAGTTTGCCTGATGAAAAGATTAATTCAAAGAAAACTCCAAAAATATTTAGAAGAGATGTTGTTAGGATTATTACGCCTGGAACGATTCTTGAAGAATCATTGTTAGACGAAAAAAAATATAATTTTCTCACAAGTATTTTCTTAGATAAAGGAAAAGGTTCTATTGCTTGGATTGATATGACTACAGGTTTATTTAATTTGAAAAAAT
Organism: Rickettsiales bacterium TMED211; assembly: GCA_002169685.1. Next base: position 13,012 of record NHJI01000071.1, read on the forward strand.
TAGACGAAGAGTTTGTAGAAAGAGATTTAAATGAACTGATTTATAAGATTGATCCTGGAGAAATTATTACCACAGAGAATATTTTTAATGACCCTTTATTTAAAGAATATTTTATGGTTTGGGAAAATAAAGTAACCATTGTTCCATATACTTATTTTGATGAAAAAAATAATAATGAAAAAATAAAACATTTTTTTAATTCATCAAATTTACAATCGTTAGGCGAAATAGATTCTTCAGGGATTAGTGCTTCTGGAGCTTTAATTGAGTATCTGAATTTAACCCAGAAAAATAATATCCCTAATATTTCAAATTTGAATATTATTTCGGATAATGAGTTTCTAGAAGTTGATAAAATATCATCTCAGAGTCTTGAGATTTTTTCAAAAATAAATGGAGAAAAAAGTGGAAGTTTGATTGATGTGATTGATTGTACGGTAACTGCGGCGGGTGCAAGAATGTTGAAAGAACATTTAAAAAGTCCATTAATGAATGAGAAAAAAATAAATAAAAGATTAGACTATGTAGAACAATTTATCAAAGAACTTGAAATCGTAAATAAGATTCAGTTAACTCTTCACGGTTTGCCAGATGTTGAAAGGGCCCTATCAAGAATCAGTGCTAAAACAAGGAACCCTAGAGATATGATTATTGTGTCTAACTTTATAAATAAGAGCATTGAAATTTATTCTCTGATTAAAAATGTAGATAATAAGATTTTAAATAAACTAATAATTTCATTAGAAATAATGAAAGAATTAAAATTTCTAGAAGAAAAAATTTATAAGACACTTAACTCTACCCCACCCATTTCTTTTATTGATGGGGGAGTAATTAAAGATCAGTTTTCTAACGACCTTGATAATTATAGGAATATTAAGAATATACATAAAAAAAAAATTGTTGATTTACAATCAACTTATTCAGAAGTTATTAATCTCAATAACTTAAAAATAAAATATAATAACTTCCATGGTTATTTTGTTGAGGTAAACAATAAGAACGCCTATAGATTAACTGAATGTAATGACGTTAATTTCTACTTAGTTCAGAATACATTGCACTCTTCGCGTTTTCAGACCGATGAACTAAAGAATACATCAATAGAAATTGACCAAGCAGAACTTAGAGCTATTGAACTTGAGAAAGAAATATATAATGACTTGTGTTCCGTTGTTTTAAAAAACTTTTCCATCTTAAGTAATGTTAGTGAGTCCATATCTTTTATCGATGTTATGAATAGTTACGCCTTTTTATCTGAAAAAAAAAACTATATTAGACCAACATTTTCTGAAAATAAAAAACTTGAAATAATTGAAGGTAGACATCCAGTTGTTGAAGAAAGTTTAATAAGATCAGGTGACCAATTTATACCAAATGATTGTCATCTTGATGCACAGTACCAAACTTGGTTAATGACTGGTCCAAATATGGCGGGAAAAAGTACCTTTCTGAGGCAGACTGCGATTATTTGTATTATGAGTCAGATTGGGTGTTTTGTTCCAGCTAGAAAGGTTAACTTAAAAATTTTTGATAAGGTTTATACAAGAGTGGGTGCATCAGATGATTTATCAAAAGGGTTATCAACCTTTATGACAGAAATGGTAGAAACCGCGAGGATCTTAAACGGTGCAACTGAGAACTCTTTAGTCATCTTAGATGAACTAGGGAGGGGAACCTCTAATACTGATGGACTCTCTTTAGCATGGTCAATATTGGAGTTTATAATTACGAACAAAAAGTGCATAACTTTTTTTGCCACACATTATAAAGAACTCACAGAAATAAAAAACAATCTAACAAATATTTGTTTGAAAACGATGCAAACTAAAGAATCAGGGGGTGAAATTATTTTTTTGTATAAAGTAATTGAAGGAGTTTCCGAAAGTTCTTTTGGTCTTCATGTTGCTAAATTAGCTGGTATTAAACCGTCAATTATTCAAAGAGCAAAGAAAGTATTATCTCAGTTAGAAAAAAGTGAAGGATTACCAAAAATAGAAGATATTGGAGGAAATATAAACAATGATGAAGAGATAGAAAATTATAATAAACTTTTAAATTTGATAAATAAAATTGAACCAGATGATATTTCACCTAAAGAGGCACTACAAATGCTGTATAATCTAAAGAATAAAATATCTGATCGAATTTAAGGTAATTATTTGATAATAGATAGTTTAGCAAAAGACTTAAAGATTGACAGGGACTCTTTTCTCAAAAAAAAGAGTATTATTAGATTAGAGTTTTTTGAATTAAATAATGGTTTAAGAACGTGTCAAAAATTAACAAAGATCACAGACCAATTAATTAAATCAATATATAGAAAAATTTTATCTACTGATAAAATCTCTAATAGTGACTTAATAGTTTGCGCAATAGGTGGCTACGGTAGAGAGCATTTAGCCCCATTTTCAGACTTAGACTTGTTATTTGTTCCTTTTTCCAGAGAAAAAAAAGTTAATATAGCTATAAAGAAAGTTTTAAATATTTTATGGGACTTAGGTTTTAAAGTAGGACATGCTGTTAGAGATTTGGACGAAATCATCGAAACAGCAAAGAAAGATTTTGTGATACAAACATCATTGCTCGATTGTAGGAGTATTTGTGGAAGCAATGAAAATTATAAAAAAGTTGAACAAACCATTGATTTTTTATTTGAAAATGAGGATAGAAATTTTTTTCTTAAGAATAAAATAAAAGAAAGAGAGGAGAGATTAGAAAAGAAAGATAGCAACTCTTATTTATTAGAACCAAATATCAAGGAATGCATGGGAGGTCTTCGAGACTTAAACCATCTGTTTTGGTTTTTTAAGAGATTTTACAAAAGTTCTAATTTAGATTTTCTAAATAAGATTAAAGTCATCTCTAACTTTGAAATGAAAAAACTAAAAAAATCTTTAGATTTTATAATAACTATTAGGTGCTATCTGCATTATTTAAGTGAGAGACCCAATGAAAGACTTACATTTGATCTTCAAAAGTCAATTGCAGAAAGTCTTAAATATAAAGAACGCGAATCAAATCTTAGTGTAGAAAGAATGATGAAACACTATTACTTGCAAATCAAGAATGTAAAGAACCTCGTTCAGAGCATACCTCAAGAAAAAGATTTCCATAAAACAGAAATATTTGAAAATAAAGAATTGCTAACATCAGGAGTCATTATTGAAAATAAAAAAATCTTGGTAAACAATGAAATAGAATTTAAAAGAATTCCAGAAAATTTTATCAATATATTTTTAGATATAACTAAATTTAAATATAAGTTACATCAAAATTCATATAGATTTTTATGCGAAGAAGTAACAAATCTAAAAAAAGATTTTCGTTTAAATTCATCAGTCAATAAAAGCTTTTTAGAATTACTTAAATCAGATACTAATGATGAAGTCATAAATAATCTTAACGATTGTGGACTTTTAGTAAAAGTTATTCCGGAGTTTTCTAAAATTAATTTTCAATCTCAATTTGATCGGTATCATCTTTATACAGTTGATGAACATACTTTAAGAGCTTTTAATTTATTTAAGAAAATTGATTCAGAAAAAAAACAGCCATTAGAATTTAATTTACCTAAATTAATTGTCAGAGAAATCAAGAATAAAACGCCCTTATATTTTTCAATTTTATTACATGACATCGGAAAAGGGTATGGAGGGAATCATCAAGTAGTAGGAGGTGATTTCGCGAGGAAAATCCTTAAATATTTTGAGATAAGCTCAAAAGATGTAGAAGAGATTATTTGGCTTATAGAAAACCATCTTATTTTTAGTGATTTTGCATTACATAAAGACATAGAAGATAATTCTGTAATTAGAAATTTTATAAAAAAAATTTCCTCTTTAGTTAGGCTTAGGTCTCTCTACATTTTGACCATTGTAGATA